>JANWJQ010000081.1 GCA_025451875.1 Rhizomicrobium sp. | reverse complement strand
AGTCGTTCGTCGATGGGTATCGGATGTTCTTCCGTCATGGTGAGGCGGATCACGCCCTCACCCGCATCCTCGATGCGATAGGACACGATCGCGTCGGGCAGATGGCGCAGCGCCGGCATGCTGACGATGCGCCATGTGAAGCGCAAAAGCCGTGGTGGCTCGCAGGCGAGAATCTCACCTTCGATATGGTCCCCGCCGTCGGGCATGCGATAGCGGATGCACCCGCCTTCGCGCCAATCGCCCTCGACAAGCTGCCCGAAGAAATACTGTTTCGAGAATTCGCTTTTGGTGAGTGCAGCCCAGCACTTCTCCGCCGTCGTCGCGATATATGTGACATAGACCGTGCTTTCGGTGGTGAGCTTGGCCATCATTCCTTCTCCAGTGATTTCTTCAGATCGGAGAGTGCGCGCAACCGGCCGCGTTCGAATTTGCCGATCCAGCGGTCTGCGATGTCGAAGATCGGGACGGGATTGAGGAAGTGCAGCTTCTCGCGCCCGCGCTTCTGCGTGGCGACAAGGTTCGCTCCTTCCAGAATGCCCAAATGCTTCGTCACTGCCTGGCGGGACATATCGAGGCCCTCACACAATTCGCCCAACGTCTGACCGTTCTTGTCGCGGAGCCGGTCCAGCAACTGACGGCGGCTTTCATCCGCCAAGGCGCGAAACACGGCATCCATGCTCATGCGCCCTAATATGCAACCTTTTGGTTGCATGTCAAGACGACCTTGATGGAGATCAACATCGCGAGAGCGCAAAAATCTAACGTCTCATGGAGAGAGATGCGGGGGCCGGCACCTCTTGCAAAAGGAGATCATCATGCTCCGCCGCATGCTTCTTGCCGCCACAGCTCTCGGCCTGCTTTCAGGCTCACCGGCGTTCGCACAGGCCGACCTGCTCGCGCGCGCCAAGCAGTTGTTCAAACCCATTCCCGAGAAGCCGCCCGCCCTGAAGGGCAATGCGGCCGCGCCCGCAAAGGTCGAGTTGGGGAAGATGCTCTATTTCGATCCGCGGCTGTCGGCGAGCCATGCCATCAGCTGCAATTCGTGCCACGACCTTGGCCGCGGCGGCGCGGACGAGCAATCCACCTCGATCGGCCATCACTGGCAGCATGGCGGACGCAATGCGCCGACCGTGCTGAATGCCGTCTTCAATACGGCGCAGTTCTGGGACGGCCGCGCAAAAGACCTCGAGGAACAGGCCGGCGGCCCGATGGTCAATCCCATCGAGATGGCGTCGCCGAAAACGCATGTCGCCGAGCAATTGAAGGCGATACCCGGCTATGACACGGCCTTCGCCAAGGCCTTTCCGGGCGAAAAGGATCCGGCGACGCTCGCCAATGCACAAAAGGCAATTGCGGTGTTCGAAGCAACGCTGATCACGCCGAACGCACCCTTCGACAAATTCCTCAAAGGCAATGCCAATGCGCTGACGCCGGTGCAGAAGGAGGGCTTGGCCCTTTTCATGGATAAAGGCTGCTCGAGTTGCCATAACGGCATCAATGTCGGCGGCGGCATGTATGCGCCCTTCGGTGTCGTCGAGAAACCCGGAGCCCAGCTGTTGCCACCCGGCGATAAGGGCCGGTTCGCCGTCACCAAGACGCCGGGCGACGAGTTCGTCTTCAAGGTACCGACGCTGCGCAACATCGCGCTGACGCGCCCTTATTTCCACACTGGCAAATCCTGGGATCTGCGGCAGGCGGTTGGGGTGATGGGCACGAGCCAGCTCGGCACCAAGCTCAGCGATGCGGAGATCGGCAAGATCACGGCCTTCTTGCAAAGCCTGACGGGCGATCAGCCGAAGATTACCTATCCAATCCTGCCGCCGAGCGTTGCCTCGACGCCGCGACCCGCACCCTAGGCCCGCATAGCAGGCGCTCGGGCGCATGGCCGGCATCGCGAGATAAGTCGGGCCATGACCGGATTCCGCCTCGCACCGCAGATCACGATCGACGAGGACGAACTCGTCGAACGCTTCGTTCTGGCGTGAGGGCCGGGCGGACAGAACGCCCACAAGATCTCGACCGCCGTGGAATTGCGCTTCGATGTCCGCCGCTTGCCGTCCTTATAAGGAGCAACTTGATCTTCCCATTTCCCTTGACATCCTGTCACAATGTTCTACTTTTGTTCTTTTGTCCGGAAAGGCGGAATTTTCTTATGAAACAAGGAAATGGAGGGGGAGAGAGGGAGGGGGTATGCGGAATCCTGAAAACGAGTCCTAGTGCAGCCACCACAACATCTGGCGCCCGTCGCCGACGCGGCGCTCAGCCCGGCAACACGCAGGCCCTGAAGCATGGCCGCCACAAGAAGGAGATAAGAGACGCGCTGAAAATGGTCGCCGACTGGAAACGCACAACACGCGCCCTCCTCGCCATTGCGAAAGAACAGCTGGCCGACGACAACAAGCAGCGACGACACAAGATCATCATCACCCGGCATGGCTGCGATTAGGATCACTTCTTCTCTTTCGATCGACGAGAGCCTCATCTCGGAGCGGTTCACGCATGCCTCCGGTCCCGGCGGGCAGAACGTCAACAAGGTTGCGAGCGCGGTGATCCTGCGTTTCGACGCCAAACACGCCGCCCTGCCCTTCGAGGTTCACGCGCGGCTGGAAGCGCTGGCCGGTTCGCGGCTCACCAAGGACGGCGCCATCATCATCCGCGCCTCGCAATATCGCGACCAGCAGCGCAACCGCGAAGATGCCCGCGAACGCCTGATCGCCATGCTCCGCGAAGCCGCGACGATTCCGAAAAAACGCCGTCCGACAAAGCCGACGCGCTCATCGAAAGAAAAAAGATTGGAGAAGAAGAAAACGCATTCACGCCTGAAGCAGACGCGGTCGAAACGCTTCGACGACTAGTTCTTCTGCCAGATGCCGAGCTTCAGATTCCAGGGCGCCACGCGATCGACCCGCAACAGATCGTTCGCGGCCCAGATATCGGCGGCGAGGCGCTCGCGGATTTCCTCTTCGCTCTGCGCCATCGCCAGAAGCAGGACATTCGGCGTTCCTTCGAGCGGTCCGCCCAGAACGATGAAACCTTCCCGCGCCAGGCCATTCATGAAATCGGCATGGGCATCCCAGCCGGACTGCTCCTCCGGCGCCTTCTCTCGGTCCCAGCCCGCACCGCGCGTCCGCAATATGAAGAAAAGGCGTTTCATCTCATGTCCTTTGAGAAGCGAAGTGATATTACACGGCGCGGACGAGCACGCATGGCAGGAGTGAACATGGAATACCAGAACATCATCGCCAGGATCGATGGCAAGGTCGGCGTCGTCACGCTGAACCGTCCCAAGGCGCTGAATGCGCTGAACAGCGAACTGCTTTCCGAGCTCATCTCGGTGCTGGAGGAATGGGATCGCGGCACCGATGTGCGCTGCATCGTCCTGACCGGATCCGAGCGTGCCTTCGCCGCCGGCGCGGACATCAAGGAGATGGCGCCGCAATCCTATATGGACATGTACAAGTCCAACTTCTTCGCCCATGTGAACGACCGCATCAGCGCGATCCGCAAGCCGATCATCGCGGCGGTTGCAGGCTACGCGCTGGGCGGCGGCTGCGAGCTTGCCATGCTGTGCGACTTCATCATCGCAGCCGACACGGCGAAATTCGGGCAGCCGGAGATCAATCTCGGCGTCATGCCCGGCATCGGTGGCACCCAGCGGCTCACCCGCTTCGCCGGCAAGTCCAAGGCGATGGAGATGTGCCTGACCGGCCGCAATATGGATGCGGCGGAAGCCGAACGCGCAGGCCTCGTGTCCCGTGTCGTCCCGGCGGCGGAGCTGATGGCGGAAGCGATGAAGGCCGCGCAGAATATCGCCGAGAAATCTGTGCCGATCGTGATGATGACGAAGGAGGCCGTGAACGTGGCTTACGAGACCACGCTCCATGAAGGCGTCCGTTTCGAGCGCCGCGTGTTTCATTCGATGTTCGCCACCGACGACCAGAAGGAAGGCATGGAAGCTTTCAGCGAGAAGCGGAAGCCCAGCTTCAAGGACAAATAAGCCCCAATTGACCCCCGGACAGCCAAGGGCTATACGCCCGCCTCCCAAGGAATTCAGGACGACCTATGCCCAATATCGCCTCGGCCAAGAAACGCACCCGGACTACCGCGAAGCGCACGAAGATCAACCACTCGCGGCTTTCCCGCATCCGTACGGCGACCCGCAAGGTTGAAGAAGCCCTCGTGGCGGGTGACTACAAGGCCGCCCAAGCTGCCCTGAAGGCCGCCGAACCGGAAATCATGCGCGGTGTTTCCAAGGGTGTAACCCATAAGAACGCGGCCAGCCGGAAAGTTTCCCGTTTGACCAAGCGCGTGGCCAAGCTCAAGGGCTGAAACACGCCCTTTTTAAGACTTGGATTTTTGACAGTTTTTACAGGTCCGGGATAATATCCGGGCCTGTTTCATTTTGATCCGTAGGCTGAATAAAAGGATTTTTACCTTATGGCCGGGGGTCCAAATAGGCACAACGCGCGTCACTTTCGTTAACCTGTTGATTCGGCTCAAGAAGAAAAATCCGTATGCGTTACATATACTTAGCGCGTCAAAAAATCGTCGTGAAAGCGTAATTCCTTAACATATTCACCTTTCGTACTCTTGATTCGTTTGCGGCCGAAAGCCTATCGTTAATCCGTTCAGACGGGGCTTGTGCAGAAATGCCTAAGACAAAAACAAGTAATAACAAAGTCATAACAGGCATTTTCCGCAGTACGGATAGTATTCACAAGTCTTAGCTCCAGTAATTACTTAGAAATACCCGCCGGCGGCGTGCAAAACACGCCGTGTGGACGTGCCGTCTCTATGGGTCACGCAGACATGCCTATGAACAATCCCAACTCCGACTATGCGGGCGACATCGATGCCCAGCAGGCCTGGGACATGCTCGCCGCCGACCCCAAGGCGCAGCTGATTGACGTTCGCACGGCGGCGGAATGGACGTATGTCGGGCTGCCCGATCTCGCGTCCCTGGGCCGCGAAATTCACGCCATCGAATGGCAGAGCTTCCCTTCCGGTGAGATCAATCCCGATTTCGCCCGCGTTACCGCCGAGCAGATGAAGCTGGCCGGCGCGGACACAAACACGCCCCTGTTGTTCCTTTGCCGCTCTGGCGCGCGTTCCAAGGCTGCCGCTGTGGTGATGACCCGCGCGGGCTTCGGCAAAGCTTTCAACGTCGCCGGCGGCTTCGAGGGAAATCTCGATGGAGAGGGACACAGAGGCAATGTGAATGGCTGGAAGGCCTCAGGGCTTCCATGGCGGCAGGGCTGAACGAAGCTCTGGCGAAATTTGTAAGTGGGGAACCGGGCCGCCCCGTGGCACCGGACAAAAAAAGAAGGGCAAAAAAGAAATGACGCAGGCAGTAACGAAATCGACGGATTGGGATGCACTCTGGCTGGCCGCACGCGAACGCATGCGCCGTGACATGGGTGACGCAATGTTCGACGCGTGGATCCGGCCGCTCAGTTTCGTGTCCGCGGAAGGCGGCGAGGTGAAAATCGGCGCGCTGACGCCGTTTGCGCGCAACTGGGTCGCGAGCCATCATTTGCAGCGCATTGAGCGTGTGCTGTCCACGGAGAGCGGGCAGACCGTGGCGGTGAACCTTGTCGTTGCGCCGCAGCGCCCTGTCGTGGCTGCGGTTTCGGCGCCGCGGGAAATCGCACCTGTGCCGGTCGTGGAATCCGAGAAGGCGCCCGAAGGCCGCCGCGTTCTTTCCACAAAGATCCTTCAGAACGCCCAAACCTTCGAAAGCTTTGTCTCGGGCCCGGCCAACGAGTTCGCATTCCGCGCCGCAAAAGCGCTCGGCACCGGCGAAAATGAAGAGATTTCGCTCCTCTACGTGCATGGCGGCTTCGGTTACGGAAAATCGCATTTGCTGAACGCGATTGCGCTGGAAGCACGCAAGCGTGGCAAGCGGGCGTTGTTCCTTGGCGCGGAAGATTTCATGCGACAGTTCCTCGGCGCACTGAATCGTAAGGAGACGCTCGGCTTCAAGGAAGATCTGCGCGCGGCAGATATCCTTCTGATCGACGACCTGCAGCATCTCTGTCGTTCGACCTACACGGTCAGCGAATTTCTCCACACGCTGAACGCGTTCTCCGATCTGCGCCGCAAACTCGTCATTGCTGCCGACAAGGCGCCAGTTGCCATCGACAACCTCGGCGCGGACGTGCGCTCACGCCTTTCGGGCGGTCTGGTGATCGCGCTCGACAAGCCTGATCGCGAAACGCGCCTGGCGATCCTCAAATCCCGTGCCGCCGAATTCTCACGCGCCCGCGGACTTGCCGTCTCTGAAGATGTGCTGGAACACATCGCCGACAGCGAGGAGAACAGTCCACGCGATCTGGTGGGGGCGTTCAACAAGGTTGCGACTTATGCCGACCTCACCAAGCAGCCGCTGACGCTAGAAGCCGCCCGTCACATCCTGGGCCAAGCCACCGTCGCAGCGAAGAAGACCTCCATCGAGGACATTCAGCGCAAGACCGCGGAATTCTACAAACTCGAGCTTCGCGATTTCCAGTCACCGCAGCGCTCGCGCCGCGTGGCGCGTCCCCGTCAGGTGGCCATGTTCCTGGCGCGTGAGCTGACGATGCGTTCGCTACCGGAGATCGGCAAACGCTTTGGCGGCCGTGATCACACTACCGTCCTGCACGCTTGCCGCCGCATCGCCGCCCTCTGCGATGAGGACACGATGTTCAAGCAGGAAGTCGATTTCCTCCGCCAGGTACTGTCTCGCGGCGTGAATTAGGCACTGGATACGCCCGGTTTCGCGCCCCAAAAAGGGCGTGGAATCGGGTGCTTTTGCCCCTCAAACTCTGTTGTGTTTGCCCCCCGCCTGATATACTTGGACGCTTGAGTCTGGGCGCATAAAAATCGCTAATGATTTCAAGAGGTTACGGGGGCCCTTTGGGCTGCCGGGACGGGTATCTCAACGCGACAGGATTGAAGCGCAAAACCGATGAAAATCACCGTCGAACGCGGCGCCTTTTTGAAGGCCCTTTCCCACGTCCAGAGCGTCGTCGAACGCCGGAACACCATCCCGATTTTGTCGAACGTGATGATCGAGGCGGCGAAGGGAAAGCTGAAGCTGACCGCGACCGATCTCGACATTGAGATCGTGGAGAATCTGCCGGCGGACGTAATCCGCAACGGCGCTGCGACGGCCCCCGCACACATGCTCTACGACATCGTGCGCAAGCTGCCCGATGGCGCGCAGGTGCAGGCAGAGCTTCTCACCAGCGAAGGCGGACGGCTTCAGGTCTCCGCCGGTTCGGTACGCTTTGAGTTGGCCTGCCTGCCGAAGGAAGACTTCCCGCAGATGGCGGCCGGCGCCCTGCCCCACAAATTCCGTCTTGAGGCGAACGACCTCAAGCAACTGATCGACAAGACGCGCTTTGCGATCTCCACCGAGGAGACGCGCTTCTACCTGAACGGCATTTATCTGCACGCCGCGAAGGAAGGAAAATCCCAGAAGCTGCGCGCCGTGGCAACGGACGGTCACCGCCTCGCCCGCTATGAATTTGATCTTCCGGACGGTGCGTCAGACATGCCGGGCGTGATCGTGCCGCGCAAGACGATCGCGGAACTCCGCCGCCTGTTGGATGACAGCGAAGGTGCGATCGACATTTCACTCTCCGATACCAAGATTCAGTTCACCAATGACGGCGTGGAGCTGACCTCCAAGCTGATCGACGGCACCTTCCCCGACTACCAGCGCGTGATCCCTAGCGGCAACGACAAGTCGCTCGGCCTCGACAGCAAGGAGTTCGCGCAAGCGGTGGATCGGGTCTCGACCATTTCGGCGGACAAGACGCGTGCGGTGAAGCTGGGCATCTCCAAGGACAAGCTGACGCTCACCGTCATCAATCCGGACTCTGGTACGGCAACGGAAGAACTCGGCGCGACTTACAGCGCAACGCCCATCGAGATCGGCTTCAACGCCCGTTACCTGATGGACATCACCAGCCAGTTCGAAGGCAAGGAAGTGCGTTTCCTGCTCTCGGATGCCGGTTCGCCGACCGTGATCGAAGATGCTGAGGACCCGCGAACGCTCTACGTCCTCATGCCGATGCGGGTCTGAGATTGATCGGCGCTTCTGACCAGCGCCTCCACGGCGCGCCGTCCGCTTTTGAAGCGCCGCGCCTCGCGGTTACGCGTCTCGTCCTCACAAACTTCCGCTCTTATACCAGCGGTGCGCTCGCAGTGAGCGGGCGCCCCGTGGTGCTGGCGGGTCCGAACGGTGCCGGCAAGACGAACATTCTAGACGCTATATCGCTTCTATCGCCAGGACGCGGCCTTCGCGGCGCGACCTTAGGCGAACATGCGCGCAAAGGCCCGTCGGTCCCTAGCGATGCGCTGTGGGCCGTCGCAGCGACCGTCTCGCGCAGCGGCGAACCCTACGAAATCGGCACCGGGCTAACGCTCGGCCCCAATGGCGGCGAACGTCGCAAGGTGCATCTCAACGGCGCGCCATCCAACAATGCCGCAGACCTCGCCGATGTCGTGCAGATGGCATGGCTGACGCCCGCGATGGACCGCCTGTTTATCGAAGGCGCGAGCGGACGCCGCAAATTCCTCGACCGCCTCGTTTTCGGTTTTACGCCCGAGCATGCGCGCAACGCGGCACGCTACGAAACCGCGATGCGCGAGCGGGCGCGCCTGCTGAAATACGGCCCGCGCGATCCAGCGTGGCTCGACGGCCTCGAAGCCGAGATGACCGAAACCGGTCTGGCTATCGCAACGGCCCGGGCTGAAGGTGTCGCACGCCTGAACAAAGCGCTGGAAGCACGGGGCAGTACAGGCGCCTTCCCGTCCGCACATTTGGCCTTGATCGGCGATGCCGACACGATCTTCGCCGAAAGTGCCGATGCGGCCGCGGAATTCCGCGATCATTTTGCCCACGCGCGCATTCGAGACGCGGAGGCTGGACGCACGACCTTCGGCCCGCACCGCTCTGATCTTGCTGTGCGGCATGTGCAGAAACGCACGGACGCCGCCGACTGTTCGACCGGCGAGCAGAAGGCCCTTCTCATCGCCATCGTGCTTGCACATGCATGGGAGAGTTCCCATGTGAGAAGTGGCCGCGCACCCATCCTGTTGCTGGATGAGATCGCTGCCCATCTCGACTCCAAACGCCGCGCCGCCCTGTTCGAGGAAATCCTTGCGCTCGGCACGCAGGCCTGGATGACCGGCACGGACATCGAGATGTTCGCGCCCCTTAAAACCAAAGCGGATTTGTTCGCTGTCGCGGACTCTCAGACCGCGCTGATTTCAGAGTGACCGATATGTCTTCACCCGCCACACCGAACATGAACGAATATGGCGCCGACAGCATCAAGGTGCTGAAGGGGCTCGACGCCGTACGCAAGCGGCCTGGCATGTATATCGGCGATACCGATGACGGCTCGGGACTGCATCACATGGTCTACGAAGTCGTGGACAATGCGATCGATGAGGCTTTGGCGGGCCATGCGAGCGCCGTCAACGTGACGCTAAACCCCGACGGCTCCTGCACCGTGTACGACAACGGTCGCGGTATCCCGACGGGCATTCACGAAGGCGAAGGTGTGTCCGCGGCGGAAGTGATCATGACGCAGCTTCATGCCGGCGGTAAATTCGAGCAGAACGCCTACAAGGTGTCCGGCGGTCTGCACGGCGTGGGCGTGTCGGTCGTGAATGCACTTTCCGAATTCCTCGATCTGCGCATCTGGCGCGAGGGCAAGGAACACTACATGCGGTTCCGTCACGGTGAGCCCGTGGCGCCGCTGAAGATCGTGGCTGATGCCCCCGGCAAGAAGGGTACAGAAGTCACGTTCCTGCCCTCCACCGGCACGTTCACAAAAACCGAATTCGACTTCGCGACCTTGGAACATCGCCTGCGCGAACTGGCGTTCCTCAATTCCGGCGTGACCATCATCCTCGCCGACAAGCGGGGCGTGGAGAAGAAGGAAGTCACGCTGCACTATGAAGGCGGCCTCGCGGAGTTTGTGCGTTACCTCGACCGCGCCAAAACCTCGCTGATCCCGGCCCCCATCATGATCACCTCCGAGCGCGAAGGCGTGACGGTGGAAGTCGCGATGACCTGGAACGACAGCTACCACGAGAGCATGCTGTGCTTCACCAACAACATTCCGCAACGCGATGGCGGCACCCATCTCGCTGGCTTCCGAGCGGCTCTGACGCGCGTGGTGACGAAATATGCCGAAGATTCCGGCATCCAGAAAAAGGAGAAGGTCGCACTCACGGGTGACGACTGCCGCGAAGGCCTGACCTGTGTGTTGTCGGTGAAAGTGCCCGACCCGAAATTCTCATCGCAGACGAAGGACAAGCTCGTCTCCTCCGAGGTGCGTCCGATCGTCGAAGGCGCGGTTCTGGAAGCTTTAGGCCGCTGGTTCGAAGAACATCCGGCAGAAGCCAAGCAGGTTGTCGGCAAAGTGGTGGAAGCCGCCGCCGCGCGCGAAGCCGCCCGCAAGGCGCGAGAACTGACGCGCCGCAAGGGTGTGCTGGACGGCGCCTCGTTGCCGGGAAAGCTGGCGGACTGTCAGGAACGCGATCCGTCCAAATGCGAAATCTTCATTGTCGAGGGCGACAGCGCCGGCGGCAGCGCCAAGCAGGCCCGCAACCGCGAGAACCAAGCCGTGCTGCCCCTGCGCGGCAAGATCCTGAACATCGAGCGGGTGCGTTTCGACCGCATGCTGACCAGTGACTCCATCGTGTCGCTCATCACCGCGCTCGGCACCGGCATCGGCCGCGAGGAATTCAACGCCGATAAGCTGCGCTATCACAAGATCATCATCATGACCGATGCCGATGTGGACGGCGCGCATATCAGGACATTGCTGCTCACCTTCTTCTACCGGCAGATGCCGGAGATCATCGAGCGCGGGCACCTCTACATCGCCCAGCCACCGCTCTATAAGGCAGCGCGCGGCAAGTCCGAGCGCTACCTGAAGGACGAAACCGAGTTCCAGAATTATCTTGTGAGCGAAGGCTCACAAGGCGCGAGCCTGACGTTGCACAGCGGGGAAACCGTTAGTGGAGCCGATTTCGATGCGATCGTGGAGAAGGCGCGTACTGCAGTGTCCGCGTTGAATGGCTTCCCGCCGCACTATCCGCATTTCGTGCTGGAACAGGCTGCCATCGCCGGTGCCCTCAATCCGGATGTGCTGAATGACAAGGACAAGGCCGCAGCCGCGGCAACCTATATCGCGCAACGCCTCGATCACCTTTCTGACGAAACCGAGCGCGGCTGGCATGGCGAGCCGACCGATGACGGCGGGCTGAAGTTCTGGCGCGATGTGCGCGGCGTGCGTGAGACGGTCGCCATCGATGGCGGTTTGATCGCCAGTGCCGATGCGCGCAAGCTCGACAAGCTGGCCGTCGATCTGCAGACGACCTATCTCAAGGCCGGCAAGCTGGTCCGCAAAGACGACAGCCGCGAAGTATTCTCGCCGACCGACCTGCTCAATGCCGTGTTCGAGTGGGGCAAGAAGGGCCTGGCGCTGCAGCGCTACAAGGGCCTCGGCGAAATGAACCCGGAGCAACTCTGGGAGACCACGCTGGACGAGAACGCCCGCACGCTCCTGCGCGTGAAGGTGGAGCACGCCGACGAGGCCGACGATCTCTTCGCCAAGCTGATGGGCGAAGTGGTGGAGCCGCGCCGCGAGTTCATCCAGGACAACGCACTGAACGCCGCGCTGGACGTATAACGATCACAGCCGCTTCTCTTGCCGCTTTTCCGGACGGCTCCTAGTATTCGTGGCCAGAATATTTCGGGGAGCGGCGGGATGCCTTGGCGGTTTCATCGCGTTATCAGCATCATTCCGGGACTGGTACGCCTCAATTTGAGCAAGGGCGGTATCTCCGGCAGCGTGGGGCCGCGCGGCGCCGATGTGAATATCGGCAAACATGGCGTCACGACCAACGCGGGCATTCCCGGCACCGGTCTCTCCTATCGCCAGAAGCTCGGCGTGGCGCATGGCAGCGGCATCGGTGTGGGACTGTTCATCGCCGCGCTGGCGTTCGCGGGCTGGAAATATTTCGGCGGTAGCGTTCCGGCAATCCCGCATTTGCCGACCGCGATTGCCACGCAGAAATCATCGGTGCCGACGGATGACTCCGTTGGCATTCCCTCTGTCACCAGAGAAGCCCGCGCAACGCACGCCCATCACGCGAAGGCCGATGCAGGGGCGGATGTGATCGCGGCGGCGAAGCCTGCCAGCGGCTTGATGTATGTCCACCGCAACAATTCGGATCTGCGGCCCGCGCCCTCCACCTCGTCAGAGCCGCTGAAGAAGCTGGCGAAGGGCGAGAAGGTCACCCTGCTCGCGCTGTCCGACAAATGGGCGCAGGTCGATGACGCGGGAACGAAGGGCTGGGTGCGCTCCAGCATCCTGAAAGACACGCCGCCCGGCGAGAAAACCTCCAAGCGCAAGAAGAAGGCCGGCGACTAAAGCGTCGCGCCCACCAGCCAGCAAGCAACGCCGGGCGTGATGCCCGCCGGTGTCTGATATTTCGCCAGTGCCTCTTTGACCGCGTCGCGGATTTTCGCGCGCACATCTTCCGGAAGCTCCCGCGCGGCGCGAGATAGCGGGCCGATGTTCAACGCCTCGTCGGCGGCCTGATCGGCATTGGCGCCCATGCTGGCGGTCGTATCGAGCTTCTCGATGCGAATGTTGTTGAACCCGGCCTGCGTGAGGATGCCCTTCAACCGGTCCGCGTCCGCGAAGGCGAACGGTCCCGGTGCGTGGGGATCAGCGGGCGGCTGTTCGGGAAGCAGGTGCTTCGCCGCCATGTAAGGTGCGAATGCCCATGCATTGTCCTTAAAATCGCGCCAGCAGACGAAAGCCAGCCGCCCTTTCGGCGAGAGCGCGCTGCGGATGTTTTTGAACGCGGCGACCGGATCATCGAAGAACATCACGCCGAAGCGCGAGAACACCAGGTCGGACACCGGCTGGAAGTCGTAGGACGAAGCATCTTCCTGCAGGAACGGAATATCGGCGTTCATCGCCTGCGAGCGGGCGCGGGCGACATCCAGCATCGGTCCGGAAATATCCACGCCGGCGACGGAACCGCCCGGCGCCACCGCCATGGCGAGCCGGAAGGTGGTGGAGCCGCAGCCGCAACCGATGTCCAGAACGCTCTCGCCCGGCCTGGCGGCGGCGAAGGGCAGCAGATGATCGGTGATGTTGTTGAGCAGGAGATCGGTGCGATCCTGCGACCGCGCCCAGCGCTCGCCGACAGCGCCGTTCCAGTAGTCGATCATCTGCGCGTTCGGCTTGTTCATTTTCCGCTTTTCCGTTTGCGCATCGCCAGGGTGCGCAGGCGCAGCGCGTTCAGCTTGATGAAGCCTTGCGCATCTTTCTGGTCGTAAGCGCCTTTGTCATCCTCGAAGGTCACAAGATCCTGTGAGTAGAGCGAATAAGGCGACGAGCGCCCCGTGACGATCACATTGCCTTTGTAGAGCTTCAACTTCACGACGCCGGTGACAAATTCCTGACTTTTATCGATCAGCGCCTGGAGCATTTCGCGCTCCGGCGAGAACCAGAAGCCATTATAGATCATCTCGGCATAGCGCGGCATCAGCTCGTCCTTCAGATGCGCCGCGCCGCGGTCCAGCGTGATCGATTCCATCGCGCGGTGTGCCGCGATCAGGATCGTGCCGCCCGGCGTCTCGTAAACACCGCGCGACTTCATGCCGACGAAACGGTTCTCCACCAGATCGAGGCGGCCGATGCCATTGGCGCGGCCCAACTCGTTCAATGCGGTGAGCAGCGTCGCCGGCGAGAGCTTCTTGCCGTCGATCGACACCGCATCGCCGCGCTCGAAGCCGATCTCCACCATTGTCGGCTTGTCGGGCGCATCCTGCGGATCGATGGTGCGCTGATAGACGATGCTTTCCGGTTCGACCGCCGGATCTTCCAGAACCTTTCCTTCCGACGAGGAGTGCAGGAGGTTCGCATCTACCGAGAACGGCGCTTCGCCGCGCTTGTCCTTGGCGATCGGGATCTGGTGCGCCTCGGCAAACTCGATCAGCTTGGTGCGGCTGGTCAGATCCCATTCCCGCCATGGCGCGATGATCTTGATGTCCGGCTTCAGCGCGTAATAGCCGAGCTCGAAACGGACCTGGTCGTTGCCCTTGCCGGTTGCGCCATGCGCCACGGCGTCGGCGCCGACCTTCTCCGCGATCTCGATCTGCTTCTTGGCGATCAGGGGCCGCGCGATGGAGGTGCCCAGCAGATAGACGCCTTCATAGAGCGCATTGGCGCGGAACATGGGGAAGACGTAATCGCGCACGAATTCCT
>JANWJQ010000080.1 GCA_025451875.1 Rhizomicrobium sp. | reverse complement strand
GGAATAGGGCGGCCCGCGGCGTCTTCCGTGGCGAGGCCCATCATCAGGTCGCCCATGATGTTGGATTCCCACTGCCCGTCGATGAATTGCGGGTCCAGACTTTTCAGCTCGCCGCCATTGCCGCGATTGAGATAAGGGCCGCTCGGCGCGTCGGGTGCGCAGGCGGCAAGCGCCGTGCAGCCGAATACGATCAGCAAACACAGGGTAGCCTTGTGAAAAGACTGGAAGGGCGCGATCAGACGTCCGCGACGGCGCGATCCAGCTTCAGATAGCGCGTGCGGTTGATGTTGATGGTATTGCCGATCCAGTTCCGCACCTGCTTGGAGACGATGTTGCGCGACACCGCGTAATAGACGGGGGCGAACGGAGCATCGTCAAGCAGCAGCTGTTCGGCCTGCTGCAGGATCTGGCCACGCGCCACCGGATCGTGGGTCACGTCCGACTGCGCCACAAGCGCATCGAATTTCGGATCGGAGTAACGGCCGACATTCATGTCGTTCGATGATGTCTGGCCCAGGAAGAGAAAATCCTTGGCGTCCATGTAGTCGGCGCTCCAGCCGGCCCACGCGGCCTGGAAATTTTGGCGGCGCAGCTCGTTGTAGTGGATCTGCGGATCTGCGGGATGCAGGCTCACATTCGCGCCGATATCTTTCCACATCGACTGCAACGCCACGGCCACGAGCCGAGCGTCGCTCTGTCCTTGGAAGCGGTATTCGAACTTCAGCGGATTGTTCGGGCCGTAACCGGCCTCGGCAAGGAGCGCTTTTGCCTTCGTGATTCGCTGCGCCATCGCCAGGCTCTTGAACGCGGATTGCGCCTTGCCGGGATAGCCGGGCATGTGCGGCGGTACCATCGTATAGGCGGGGCTTTCGCCGGCGCGCATCACGCGGCTGGCCATGATCTCGCGATTTATCGCCATCGAAACCGCCTGGCGCACGCGCACGTCGTTGAACGGTGGCTTGGTCAGGTTGAACTGGATGTAGCTCACCGCGATGTAGGGCGTCACCCGCAGCACGCCGGGCAGATTGTCGTGCAGCCATTCGAATTCGGAAGACGGCACGCCCACCGTCATGTCGAATTCGCCGGCGCGGAAACGCTTCAGCGCCGCGGCATAGTCCTGCGACGGATAGAAGTTGACGGTTTGGATGGTGACGTTCTTTGCGTCGTAGAAGTGCGGGTTCTTTACGATCGTGATGTGATCGTTCGGCACCCATTCCTTGAGGACATAGGCGCCGTTGGTGGCGATGTTCTGCGGCTGCAGCCATTGATCGCCGTGCTTTTTCACCACATGTTTGGGCACCGGCATGCAGGTGTAATGGCGCAGGAGCTGCGGCAGGTAGGGCACTTGGTATTCGAAGCTCATTTCCAGCGTGCGGTCGTCGATGGCGCGAACGCCCACCGCCGTCACCGGCATCTTGCCGCCGTTCACAGGTTGCGCGTTTTTAATGGGATAAAGCAGCGAGGCATACTGCGCCGCGGTCTTCGGATCGAGGATGCGCTGGAACGAGAAAACGAAATCCTGCGCCGTGACCGGCACACCATCGGACCATTTGTGGTCGCGGATTTTGAATGTGTAGGTCAGGCCGTCGGCGCTCTGCGTGTAGCTTTCGGCGGCGCCCAGAACCGGATTGCCGGCCACGTCCTCGGTCATCAGACCCATGAACATGTCGCCGACGATGTTGTTTTCCCAACTCGTCTGGATTTTTTGCGGATCGAGCGTGTCCGGCTCCGCGCCGTTGCCGCGGTTAAATGTTTTGTCATCGAAGCTGGTGTGGCGCATCGCGCCGCCGCCAAACGAGAAGGCGGCTCCAGCGACAACGGCAATGGTCGCGCCCGCGCCCATCAAAGCGCGGCGGCTTATTCCAAGGCGGGTCTGTGCCATGGTGCCTCCCTTGCGTCCGTTAGGACGCCCTCGCATCGGACGGAGCGCTCACCTATGATCGTAACGCAGCCGCCCCGAACGACCGTGCTGCTATTAAGCCAGAAGGGAGTGAATGAGTTATGAATTTGCGCACTGCGGCGGTAACCACCGCGAGCCTTCTGGCTATTTTTTCGACGGCCGCGTTGGCCGGGCCGCGCGACGATGTGCTGGCCGCCATGGGAAAATGCGCCACGCTGACCGACGATAAGGCGCGCCTCGGCTGTTACGACGCCGTGGCGCCCCGTTTGCGCGATGCGCTGAACGCACCGCCGGAGACGCTTTCCCATCCGCCGACGAAGGAGGAGCAGGAATCCTGGTTCGGTTTCAACTGGGGCAGCATCTTCGGTACATCTCCCGACAAGCAGGTCACGCCGAAGGAGTTCGGCTCCGACCAGCTTCCCGCTGCTGCGGCGCCGGCCACGGCCGAGCCGGGCGCGCCACCGCCGCCGGAGGTGGTCGACAGCATCAGCGCCAAGCTCAGCGATTTCTCTTTTACACAGTTCGGCAAGTTCATCATCTTCCTGGACAACGGGCAGGTGTGGCGCCAGCTGCAGGGCGACTCCGGAACGGCACATTTCGACTCGCCGGCGGCAAGCAACACCATCACGATTGAGCGCGGCGCGGTCGGCAGCTACAATCTGCGGATCAACGACAGCAACAAGATCTACAAAGTCACGCGCATGAAGTGACGTTCAGGCGGGGTCGTGCTCGGCCACATAATGGCCGGTCGCGACCTCGACCAGTTTGGGCCGGTACTGCTCGGCATCGGGATTGTCGATCATTCTCGACTTGAGGAAGCTAAGCTGCGCGCGGCTGTCGAGTGGCGACGGCAGCTCGCTTGCCAACGTCACATGCTGCTTGCCGCGCTCCGCTTTCGGATCTGGGACTGGAACGGCGGCGATCAGCGCGCGCGTGTAAGGGTGGCGGGGGTCTTCATAGATCGAGTTGCGATCTGCCAGTTCCACGATCCGGCCCAGGTAAAGCACCATCACGCGATGCGCCACCTGGCGCACGACCGACAGGTCGTGGCTGATGAAGATCATCGACATGCCGAATTCGGATTGAAGGTTCAGGATCAGGTCCACGATCTGCGACTGGATCGAAACGTCCAGCGCGCTCACCGCTTCGTCGCAGACGATGAGCTTGGGCTTGACGATCATGGCGCGCGCGATGCCGACGCGCTGGTTCTGCCCGCCAGAGAACTCGTGCGGGTAGCGGTTGATCCACCCCGGCTCCAGCCCGACGCGCTTCATCATGGCGCGCACCTCGTCCTGCACCTGCGTGCGCGTCAGTTCGGGACGCAATGTGACGAGGGGTTCGGCGATGGATTCGCCGATCGTCATGCGCGGATCGAGACTGGCGAGCGGATCCTGGAAGACGATCTGGAATTCCTTGCGCAGCTTGCGAACGTCCGGTCCGTGCAGATCGCTGAGATCGCGGCCGCTCCAGACGACGGCGCCGTCGGTCTTCTCGATGAGTTTCATCACCGCGCGCGCGAGCGTGGATTTTCCGCAGCCGGATTCGCCCACGATGCCCAGCGTCTCGCCCTGACGAAGCGAAAAGCTCACGCCATCGACCGCGCGCAGCGGTTTGACCTTTGAAACCGGAAAGCCGCCCGTCTTTATGGGGAAATAGACTTTCAGGTCTTCCACATCGAGCAACCGCTTTTCCGCGCCGATGGTGGACAGCGGTTGCAGGATCGCGTGGCCCTTGCGCATTGGCCGGTCGATGCGCGGCATCGCGTCCAGCAGGGCCTTCGTATAGTCGTGCTTGGGCGCATAGAAGACTTCGTCGGTACTGCCGCCTTCAACGACCTCGCCCAGGCGCATCACCTGCACCTTGTCCGCCATCCCCGCGATCACGCCCATGTCGTGGCTGATCAGAACGATGGCGGTTTTCAGCTCTTTCTTGAGATCGCGCATGATCTCGAGGATTTGCGCCTGCACCGTGACGTCGAGCGCGGTGGTCGGCTCGTCCGCGATCAGAAGATCCGGGCCGCAGACAGTCGCCATCGCGATCATCACGCGCTGGCGCATGCCGCCGGAGAGTTCGTGCGGATATTGCCCCATGCGGTTGCGCGCTTCGGGAATGCGCACCAGATCGAGAATCTCGAGGCAGCGTTTTTCCGCTTCCGCCCGTGGAACGTGCTGATGGGTGCGCAGGGCCTCCATCATCTGCGCGCCGATCGTCATATGTGGCGTCAATGCGGTGAGCGGATCCTGGAAGATCATGGTGATCTTCGAGCCGCGCACCTTGTTGAGCGAGCGTTCCGGCAAGCCCAGAAGCTCCCTGCCGCGATATTTCACGCTGCCGGTGGCTCGGCCGTTGGAGGTGAGCAGGCCGAGCGCGCCGAGAAAGAGCTGGCTCTTGCCCGAACCGGACTCGCCGACGATGCCCACGCATTCGCCTTCGCCGATGTCGAAATTCAGGTTCTTGACTGCATGAACTTCGCTGTCATGCGTGTCGAACAGCACGTTGAAATCGCGGATCTGGAGAATTGGCTCGGCCATCTCAGCGATCCTTGGGATCGAGGGCGTCGCGCAAGCCGTCGCCGATGAAGTTGAAGCAGAACAGCGTCACCGCCATGAACAGCGCCGGGAAGACCAGCATCCATGGCGCGGTCTCCATGTGGTCCTTGCCGTCGGCTATGAGCACACCCCAGGACGTCAGCGGGTCTTGAATACCGAGGCCAAGAAAGGAGAGGAAACTTTCTGCGAGGATCACGGTGGGGATCGTCAGCGTCACATAGACGACCACGGGGCCCAGCACATTGGGAATGACGTGGTGGCGGATGTTGGCGAAGGTGCCGACGCCTGCCGCGCGCGCGGCTTCGATGAATTCCTTTTGCTTGATCGACAGCGTCTGGCCGCGAACGATCCGCGCCATGGTGAGCCATTCCACCGCGCCGATGGCGACGAAGAGCAGGAAGAAGTTCTGGTTGAACACCACCATCAGGATGATAACGAAGAAGATGAAGGGCAGCGAATAGAGGACATCGACAAAGCGCATCATCAATTCGTCGAGCCGGCCGCCCACAAAGCCCGCGATGGCGCCATAGGTCACGCCGATGAGAAGGCTGACCAGCGTGGCGACGAAGCCCACGGCCAGCGAAACGCGCGCGCCATATAGGACGCGGACAAACAGGTCGCGCCCGTTCTGGTCCATACCGAAGATGTGGTAGCCGCCCGCGCGGCACGCCGCGTCCGTGCCCGGCCACCAATCGGGCGCGCAGGCGATGTTCGCGTAGTCGATGTCCGCATAGCCGTAAGGCCAGAAGAACGGCACGAAAGCCGCCATCAGCGCGATGATGCTGAGCACGATGATGCTGGTCAGCGCCGCCTTGTTGCGCACCAGGCGGCGGCGCGCATCGGTCCAAAGGCTGCGACCCTCGATGTCGAGCGCGCGCTCGATCGTTTCGGTGTTGCGGGTGGTGAGGCCGGGCGCGCTCATCAGGCGAACCTCACGCGCGGATCGAGCAGGGCGTAAAGAATGTCCGCCACGAGATTGAGCACAATGACGAACGCCGCGTAGCAGATGACCACGCCCATCACGAGCGTGTAGTCGCGGTTTATCGCGCCTTCCACGAAATAGCGGCCGATGCCGGGAATGCCGAAAATCGTTTCCACGATCAGCGAACCGGTCAAAAGGCCCGCGATTGCCGGGCCGAGATAGCTCACCACCGGCAGCAGCGCCGCACGCAAGGCATGGCGGAAGATGACGATGTGGTTGGGCAAGCCCTTGGCACGCGCCGTGCGGACGTAGTTTGACCGCAGCACTTCCACCATGCTGCCGCGCACCAGACGCGAGATGATCGCGATCTGCGGCAGCGCGAGAACCGTCACCGGCAAGATCATGTTGGCAAATGCGCCGCCGTTCCAACCGCCGGCAGGCAGGAAGAAATCGAAGCCGAAAAAGTGCAGGCCGTAGATGCCGAAGACCAGCGCCAGCACCGGCGCGGTGACGAAGGTGGGAATGGTGATGCCGATCATGGCAAGGCCCATCACGCCATAATCCGTCGCCTTGTTCTGGTGGAGCGCCGCGACCGTTCCCAGGCTGATGCCGAGCACGACGGCGAGAATGATGGCGGAGAGGCCGAGACGCGCGCTGACGGGCAATCCGACCTCGATCAACTGTGTGACGGTGAAATCGTGGTTCTTATAAGAGGGGCCGAGATCGCCATGCAGAAGGTTGCCCAGATAGATCGCGAACTGCTCCCACACCGGCTTGTCGAGATTGTAAGCGGCGCGGACATTATGTTCGATCTCGGGCGGAAGGTGGCGCTGCGCATCGAACGGGCCGCCCGGCGCGATGTGCATCATAAAGAAGGTTAGGGCGATGATGATAAACAGCGTCGGGACAGCGCCCAGAACTCGCCGTATCGCGTAAGGCCACATGGACCGTTTATCCCCCGCCCCTGAACGCCGCGTGGCTCCGAAGCGGGCCGAACGTCGTTGAGTCTGCCTGTGCTGTCAACGCGTTAGCGCCAACGGGTACAGGCAGGGCATCTTCAATTCAAAGCTTTCCCAAAGTGTTAACCACACGCTGTCTTGGTTCGATATCGAACCGATTTGTCTGCCCGCGGCACGGGCCCTTGCCCGATTTTCGGGCGCTTGATCAGTCCACGGAGGGAAGGCGGAGCGCTGCCTTCAACAAAGTTTCAAAAGCGCGCCCTGAAACGAGTGCTTGTGTCGCGACGATGGACGGCGCGAAGAAACGGTCTTTGTCGAAGCGCGGGCTGCCTTTGCGGATGAGGGCGTGGGCCGCTTCTAGCGCGGGCGAGCTTTTCAGCGGCCGGTGGAATTCGATGCCTTCCGCCGCCGCGAGCAATTCGACCGCCAGGATGTTCGCGGTATTCATATTCATCTGTGTCAGCCGGCGCGCGGCGAAGGTCGCCATCGACACGAAGTCTTCCTGATTGGCTGAGGTCGGCAAAGAGTCCACCGACGCCGGATGGGCCAGCGATTTGTTCTCGGAGGCGAGCGCCGCAGCGGTGACATGCGCAATCATAAAGCCGGAATTCACGCCGCCGTCTTCGGTGAGGAAGGGCGGCAGGCCCGAGAGTGTGGAATCGATCAGAAGCGCGATCCGCCGTTCGGCAATCGCGCCGATCTCGGAAATGGCAATGGCCAGCGCATCGGCGGCGATAGCAATCGGCTCGGCGTGGAAATTTCCGCCGGAGAGAACATCGCCGCCGTCGAACACCAGCGGATTGTCCGTCGCCGCATTGGCTTCGATGGCGAAGACATTCGCGGCGTAACGGATCATGTCGAGGCAGGGGCCGAACACCTGTGGCTGGCAGCGAATGGAATAGGGGTCCTGCACGCGGTCGCATGCCAGATGCGAGGTACGGATGGCGCTGTCTTTCATAAGTCCGCGCAACACGGCGGCGGATTCGATCTGGCCCGGCTGGCCGCGGGCTTCATGGATGCGCGCATCGAACGGCGTGTCGCTGCCCTTGATCGCGTCGGTGGACAGCGCGCCGGCGATGAAGGCCGCTTCGATATTGGCTTCCGCACCGAACAGCCCGACCAGCGCCAGCGCGGTGGAAACCTGCGTGCCGTTGAGCAGCGCGAGACCTTCCTTCGCTTCCAGTTCCACCGGTTGAAGTCCCGCGCTTTTCAACGATTCGGCGCCGGTGACGCGCTTGCCGTTCACATGCGCGAAGCCTTCGCCGATCAGCACGCAGGACATATGTGCCAGTGGCGCCAAGTCGCCCGATGCGCCGACCGAACCTTGGCAGGGGATTTCGGGAAGGATGTTCTTGTTCAACAGGTCGAGCAGCCGCTCCACCACCACACGGCGCACGCCGGAATGGCCGCGCGCGAGGCTGGAGATTTTCAGCGCCATCACAAGGCGCACAACGCTGTCCGGCAAAGGCTCTCCCACGCCCGTGGCGTGAGAAAGAACAAGGTTGCGCTGCAGCTTCTTGAGTTCGTTATCGGGGATGCGCTTCTGCGCCAGCTTTCCGAAACCGGTGTTCACGCCATAGATCGCTTTGCCGGAGGCGAGGGCGGTTTCCACCGTCTTGCGCGAGCGTTCGATGGCGCTCCACGCATCGGCATGCAGCGAAAGCGTCGCGGGCGCGTCGGCGATGCGGCGCCACAGCGAAAGTTTCGATTTTCCGGGGTGAATAACGAGGTCGGCCATGGCGGTGAATCCCAAAGTCGGCGTGGTTTTGGCCTTCCTGCCGCTTTGCCGCAAGAGCCTGTGTTCGGGTTACGCGGGCCGCTCCCAGCGCGAAATTATCAGTCTCGCGGCCGGGTCGGAGAGTTCGCATCCTTTGTCGCGGAGGCCATGCGCGGCGAGCACGGCTTCGGGCGTTTGGGCGGGGACTTGCGGAAAGACCGGGCGGCCGCCGGGCAGGCGTACACCGCCGATCCGCGACAGGAAGAAGATGTCGTAACGCGCGAGGAAATAGCCGAACACGTCGGTACCGCCGAGAATGGCCGCGCTGCGGATGGACGTTTTCAGCGCTGCGATGGCGTCCTCAAACGTGGCGCCCAGCGGATTCCACAAAACGGCATTCGCGTTCGCCGTTACGGGCGAGATGGCGGCGACGTTCCGGGTGACGATGATGCGGTGGCGTTTGGCGGAGTTCTGATGATGCTCGCCGGAATTGCGCCCATGCACGACGGCGTCGACGCCGTTGAGGCCTTGCTCAAAGAATTTCTGATCGGCTTGCGCGATCAGTTGCTGCGGCAACAGGCCGGATGCATCGGCAATCATGCCGTCTTCCGAGACAACCGCATAACCTTCGATGCGCATTCAGGCGGCCGCCGTGGCGCGGTCCATCTCCACGGTGGCCTCCAAGCTGTCGAGATCGCGATAGATCGTGACCACGGCAAGCGTTTTGCCGCCGCGCTGGAAGCGCAGCAGGCAATCCTTCTTCTTGATGTCGCCTTCGATCTGGATGTCGTCCCACTTTTCCGCGTGGCCGACATAATTGATCGGCACGTCGTAATGCTGGCTCCAGAAGAACGGCACGGCATCGAATTTGGTGGGCTCGTCCATCATGTTGAGTGCCGCTGTTTGTCCCTGCCGCTCGGCCACCACCCAATGCTCGACGCGGATATTCTCGCCGGTATGCGGATCGGGCCAGCGCGCGATATCGCCCGCGGCATAAATCTCCGGCACGCTGGTCTGCAGATATTCATCCACCACCACGCCCTTATCGAGCGCGAGGCCTGCCTGTTCCGCCAGCGCAAGACGCGGGCGCACGCCAACGCCCATGATAACGAGGTCCGCTTCCAGTGTATCACCGCTCTTCAGCGTGACCTTCCTGCCGTCGATGGCGGTGACGGTGTTGCCGAGGTGGAAGTTGACGCCGTTTTCTTCGTGCAGCGCGCGGATGAAATCGCCCATGTCCTTGCCGAGGATGCGCTCCATCGGCCGGTCTTCCGGCGCCACGACATGCACATCGATCTTGCGCGCGCGGAGTGATGCGGCCGCTTCCAATCCGATGAAGCTCGCGCCGATGACGACCGCACGCTTGGCGGTCTTCGCGTGCTCGATGATCGCGCGGGAATCCGCGAAGGTGCGCAACACATGTACGTTGGGTTGCCTGGAGCCGGGAAAATCCAGTCGCACCGGCTCCGCGCCGGTGGCCAGCAGCAGGCGGTCGTAGCCGATGACCTCGCCTTTTGCGGTGACGACCTGCTTCTTTCTTGTGTCGATGGAAGTGACGTCGGTGTTCAGCCGCAGGTCGATCTTGTTGTCCTTGTAGAAGGCTTCGTCGCGCAGCGGCATCCAGTCTTCGGGCGCGCTGCCTGCGAGATAGTCCTTCGACACGTTCGGACGATCCACCGGCAGATCGGAATCATTGCTGAGCATGGTGATGCTGCCCGCAAAGCCGCGCCGCCGCAGCATTTCCGCCGCGGCGAATCCTGCCGCCCCACCGCCGACAATGACGATGGCTTTGGGTGCGGAAGCGGGCGCTTTGCGATCGGGATTTTTCGCTTCGTTTTTCTCGCGGACGAAAAGTTTTCCGTCTTTCTGTTCAACCTTCCATGTGGAGAGCGGGAAGGTTGCGGGCGCGCAGCTCGCTTCGCCGGTGCGC
>JANWJQ010000079.1 GCA_025451875.1 Rhizomicrobium sp. | reverse complement strand
GCCATTGCGAAACATCACGAAACGGACGCGCGCCGCCCCCGGCCTCTTTCGGGCGGGACACGGGCACCACAGATTGGGGATCGGACGGAACGCCGGACATGGCCTGAATATAGGATGGCCGGCACGCGATGCGGGAGAGGCGAATGCGTAGAGGCGATGTGCTGAAGGCGGTTGTGGTGGCGGGGATACTGATCCTTGCCGGGACGGGCGCGAAGGCCGGGACCGGCTGGGGCTATTACGGCGGCGATGAGGGCGGGCAGCGATTCTCCTCCGCCAGCCAGATCACACCCGCCAATGTCACCAACCTGAAGCAGGCCTGGAGCTTCTCCACCGGCGACATGCAAACCAAGGGCGGCGCCATGAAACGCGCCTCCTTCGAGAACACGCCAATTCTGGCGGATGGCAAGCTTTACGTCTGCTCGCCGTTCAACGAAGTCAGCGCGCTCGATCCGCGAACCGGCAAACAACTTTGGCGCTTCGATCCGAAGCTCGACATCAATATCCGCTATCCCAACGACTACGTCTGCCGCGGCGTGGCGTTCGCGCGTGTGCCCGATGCCAAGGGTTTTTGCGCCGCGCGCATCTATCTCAACACCGCGGACCGCCGTTTGATCGCGCTGGATGCCGGCAATGGGAAACCCTGCCCGGGCTTTGGCAAGAACGGCACGGTCGTTATTCCGCCAGGTGAGCAGCTCGACAGCCCGCATTTCGGACGCATCCACACGACCTCCGCGCCGGTGGTGACGCATGGCATGGTGATCGCGGGCTCGGCGATCGATGACAACCAGAAGGTCGATGAGTTGCGCGGCACGGTGCACGCCTTCGATGCCGTGACCGGCGCGCTGAAATGGAGCTTCGATCCGCTGGGCGACGAGAAAGCGCCGTTCCGCGCAGGCGCCGCGAATGTGTGGGCGCCGATGAGCGTGGATGAAGCGCAGGGCCTCGTATTTCTACCGGTCTCGAGCGCGAGCACCGATTTCTGGGGCGGCATGCGCGCGGGCTCCGGCAAATATGCCAACTCCATCGTCGCGCTGCATGTGAAGGATGGCAGTGTGGCGTGGTCATTCCAGACGACGCATCACGATGTGTGGGACTACGACATTCCCGCGCAGCCCACGCTCGGCATGGTGACGTACAAGGGCAAAACCGAGCCCGCGATTTTGCAGCCGACAAAACAGGGGTTGCTGTTCACGATCAATCGCGCGAACGGTGAGCCGCTGATTCCAGTTGTCGAGCGCAAGGTGCCGCAAGGCGGCGCGCCGGGGGAGAAGCTTTCGCCGACGCAACCCATTCCCGTCGCGCCCGCGCCACTGGCGGCCAATCGCATCGCGCCGGACGATGCCTTCGGCTTGACGTTCTGGGATCGCGGCAAATGCCGGGACAAGATCGCTGCCGCGCGGCATGATGGGCTTTACACACCACCGAGCCTGCAGGGCACGATCATCTATCCCTTCACTGGCGGCGGCACGAATTGGGGCGGGCTCGCCTTCGATCAGGCGCATGACATCGTCTATGTGAACACGTCCAATGCGATGCATCTGGTCACGCTCATCCGGCAGAAAGACTTCTCCGCGACGCGTGAGCGCTTCGCCGGCAAGGAGGTCTCGCCCAATGAGGGCGCGCCCTTCGGCATGATGCGCGAGACGATGCTGTCGCCCATCGGCATGCCCTGCAATCCGCCGCCCTGGGGTCAGCTGCATGCAGTCGATATGCACACGGGCAAGATCCTGTGGTCGGTCCCTTTGGGCACGACGGAGGATATGGTGCCGTTCAGCGAATATATCCTCGGCAAAACCGGCACGCCCAATCTCGGCGGACCGATGGTGACGGCGAGCGGACTCGTTTTCATCGGCGCGGCGATGGATGACTATATCCGCGCCTTCGAGGCAAAGACTGGCAAGGAGCTATGGAGAGGCCGTCTGCCCGCGGGCGGACAGGCGACGCCGATGACCTATATGTGGAAGGGCAAGCAATACATCGTCATCGCCGCCGGCGGACATTCCAAGCTCGACACCAAGCGTGGCGATCAGGTGATCGCGTATGCGTTGCCGAACTGACGCTCAGGTTTCATCGCGGTGGCGGTGACGATGGTGCTCGACGTATTGCGTCTGGGTGTCGTGGAATTTGCCATGGGCGGTGAAGTCGACATCGAAGTCCAGCGTGTCGGCGAGGAACATGTCCGTCAACTTCATGCGCCAGGTGATGGTGTGGCCATCGCCGTCCTTGGTGACGACGGGCTTCACTTCCTGGTTGCCGACATAGATTGGATTGATGTGATCGATGCTGCCCGGCAGCCAGACGCTGAAGGTGTAGGTGTGGTCTCCGAACATCGAGGTGAGGATGTCCCGGCCGATATGATCGTCTGAATCCTCGTCATGATGACGGCGCGCGCGCTCGATGTTGAAGGAGCGGTGGAAATTCACCTCCGTGCCGGCAAGGCCCAGCAGCTTCTGGCCCTTCACACGCAGGCTGATCGTTTCATCCGAAAGCTTGAGGTCGGAGAGATCGTGGAACGCCGTGCCGCTGGTCTGCACCGTCTTGCCGGCCACCACCGCAATGCGGGTGTGCAGCGGCATGTCGTTGTCGATATCGATGTCGGCGTGATGTTTGTGCAAGACGTCGCCGACGATGCCGTCCGCCGCCACCGAGATTGCGTAACCGCCTGAGCCGTCGCGCCCGATGGCGACCTTCTGGCCAAGGTCGAAGCAGCCCGAAAGGCCTATTGCGCATATGATAACGGCGCCAAAAGAGGTGAGCTTTTTCGGCACGAAAATCGCGAAATTCATGGCCATCTCCCCAAGGCGCGGAACCCCGCGCATGTCCACTAGGTAGAGAGGGAATTGGCGAAAACAAGCCCGGGGAAAAGGCCGGATTGCAGCGCTAGTTTATTTTCCGACTAGCCGAAAACCCGTTTGAAGATCGTGTCGACATGCTTGAGATGATAGTCGTTGTCGAACATCGCTTCGAGCGATTTCGGCGGCACCACCTTGGAAACCGCCGGATCGGCTTTCAACAATTCGAGCAGCGTGCCTTCGCCCGCCCAGGCGCGCATCGCGCTCGATTGCACCAGCTTGTAGGCCGCTTCACGCTCGATGCCCGCTTGCGTCAGCGCCAACAATGCGCGCTGCGAATGCACGATGCCTTGCGTCAGGTCCAGGTTCTTCTGCATCCGGTCTGAGCGGATCAAGAGCTTGTCGATGACGCCCGCCATCCGCACCAGCGCGAAATCCAGCGTGATGGTCGCGTCCGGCGCGATGAACCGCTCGACGGAGGAGTGCGACATGTCCCGCTCATGCCAAAGCGCGACGTTCTCCAATGCCGGCAAAACATAAGAGCGCACCACGCGCGCCAGGCCGACCACGTTTTCGCTCAGGATCGGATTGCGCTTGTGCGGCATCGCGGAGGAACCTTTTTGCCCTTCCGCGAAGAATTCTTGCGCCTCCACCACTTCGGTGCGTTGCAGGTGACGCACTTCCGTTGCTAGGCGTTCGAGCGAACTTGCCACCACCGCCAGCGCCGCAAAATAGGCAGCGTGACGATCGCGCGGGATCACCTGCGTCGAAACCGGTTCGAAGCTCAGACCCAGCTTCGCCGCAACATGCGCTTCGACGCGTGGATCGACATTGGCGAAAGTACCCATCGCGCCGGAGATCATGGTGGTCGCCACCTCCGCACGCGCTGTCTTCAGCCGCTCCTTGTTACGCAGAAATTCGGCATAGAATCCGGCAAGCTTCAGCCCAAACGTCGTCGGCTCGCCATGGATCCCGTGGCTTCGCCCGATGGTTGGCGTGTATTTGTGCTCCAGCGCACGCTTTTTCAGCGCCGCAAGCAGCAGATCGACATCGGCGATCAGGATATCCGTCGCACGCGTCAGCTGTACCGCGGTCGTGGTGTCCAGCACGTCCGACGACGTCATGCCCTGGTGCACGAAGCGCGCGGAAGGCCCGATCAGTTCCGCCAGATGCGTGGTGAAGGCGATGGTCTCATGCCGCGTCTCTTTTTCGATCTCGACGATGCGCACCGGATCGATCGTGGCGGCGTTGCCCTTGCGCCAGATCTCCGCGGCGGCCTCTTTCGGGATAACGCCGAGTTCCGCCATCGCATCGGCGGCGTGCGCTTCGATCTCGAAATGGATGCGGTACTTGGTTTCATCCGACCAGATCGAAACCATCTCGGGGCGGGAGTAACGCGGAATCATTCAGATGTCTCCGAGGCCGCCAAGGGCCAGATATTTGATTTCGACGTAATCTTCGATGCCATATTTCGAGCCTTCGCGGCCGATGCCGGATTCTTTCACGCCGCCGAAGGGCGCCACCTCGGTGGAGATGATGCCTTCGTTGATGCCGAGGATTCCGTATTCCAAGGCTTCGGCAACGCGGAAGATGCGGCCCACATCACGGGCGTAGAAATAGGCGGCGAGACCGAATTCGGTATCGTTGGAAATGCGGATGGCTTCTTCGTCGGTCTTGAAGCGGAAGAGCGTGGCGACAGGACCGAAAATCTCGGTCTTTGCGATATCCATCGCGGGCGTCACGTCTTTCACGAGCGTCGGCTCGAAGAACTGGCCCTTCACGCGCTTGCCGCCCATGGTGATCTTCGCACCATGGGCGGTGGCGTCTTTCAGGAGCTTCTCGACTTTTTCCACCGCCTCTTCGGTGATGAGCGGGCCTTGCGTGACGCCCTCTTCGAAACCATCGCCAACTTTCAACTTGGCGATACGCGCTGAAAGCTTTTCGGCGAAGGCGTCATAGACCTTGTCCTGCACCAGAATGCGGTTCGCGCAAACACAGGTCTGGCCCATGTTGCGGAATTTGGAGAGCATCGCGCCATCGGCGGCGGCATCCAGATCGGCGTCGTCGAACACGATGAACGGCGCGTTGCCGCCCAGTTCCAGCGAGACCTTCTTCACCGTCGAGGCGCACTGCTTCATCAGCAGCTTTCCGATTTCCGTCGATCCGGTGAAGGAGAATTTGGCGACCTTGGGACTCTGTGTGAGTTCCAGACCAACTTCGGACGACTTGCTCGTCGTCACCACATTGAACACGCCTTTTGGGATTCCCGCGCGATGCGCGAGTTCGGCTAGGGCCAACGCGGAGAGCGGCGTTTCACCCGCGGGTTTGATCACGAAGGTGCAGCCCGCGGCGAGCGCAGGCGCGCATTTGCGCGTGATCATGGCATTCGGGAAATTCCATGGCGTGATTGCGGCCACGACGCCGATAGGCTGCTTCAAAACAATAAGGCGGCGGCCAGACTGATTGGTGGGAATTACATCGCCATAGATGCGCTTGCCCTCTTCGGCAAACCATTCGATGAACGAGGCGCCGTACGCGACTTCGCCGCGTGTCTCCGCCAGCGGCTTTCCCTGTTCGGCGGTCATGATCGCCGCGAGGTCTTCCTGGTTCGCCATGATGAGGTCGAACCATTTGCGCATCAGGCTCGCGCGTTCTTTGGCGGTCTTTTTTTTCCAGGCCGGGAAAGCGTCATGCGCGGCGGCGATGGCGACGCGGGCGTCGGCGCCGGAGAGATCGGCGACGTCGGCGAGCTTTTCGCCGGTCGAGGGATTGATGACGGCGAAGGTCTTTGCGCCTTTGCTCCATGCGCCATTCACATAGGCGTCGGATTTGAAGAGCGCTTCATCTTTCAGCTTGAGCATGACGCGAAAAGCCTTCCTGCAGATGCCCCTCGTGCCGGTGTTCTAGAGCATGGCCCCGAAGGATAGAAGCCACGGCACAAGCGGCATTTTGAGCGGGGAAAACACCCGAAAAACCACCGAAACCGTGCCCAAAAGGATGAAGGGGTGGCTCTTGCGAACCACCCCTTCGGGAGCCGTTCCCCATGCCAGTAGGGAACAGGCAAACCTCACATGTCAGCCCGCCCGTCCCGGCGGGAAAATCACTCTTCTTCGGCGTCGTCGTCCTTGTCGTCGCCATGGGCCAGAACTTCGCTGATCAGACCCATGCTGCCGCGGATGGCGGCCTCGATCTTGTCGGCGGTTTCCGGATGTTCTTTCAGGAAGGTCTTCGCGGATTCGCGGCCCTGGCCGAAGCGCTCACCGACATAGGAGAACCATGATCCGGATTTCTCCACGATGTTAGCCTTCACGCCCAGATCCAGAAGCTCGCCGGTCTTGGAGATGCCCTGGCCGTACATGATGTCGAACTCGACCTGTTTGAAGGGCGGCGCCACCTTGTTCTTGACCACTTTCACGCGGGTCTGATTGCCGACGACTTCATCGTGATCCTTGATCGCACCGATGCGGCGGATGTCGAGGCGCACGGAAGCGTAGAACTTCAGCGCATTGCCGCCGGTCGTCGTTTCGGGATTGCCGAACATGATGCCGATCTTCATGCGGATCTGGTTGATGAAGAGGACGATGGTGTTCGACTTGGAGATCGAGCCCGTCAGCTTGCGCAGCGCCTGGCTCATCAGGCGGGCCTGCAGGCCGGGAAGGGAATCGCCCATCTCGCCTTCGAGTTCGGCTTTCGGCGTCAGCGCCGCGACCGAGTCGATGACCACGATATCGACGCCGCCCGAACGCACCAGCGTGTCGGTGATTTCCAGCGCCTGCTCGCCCGTGTCCGGCTGGGAGATCAGCATTTCGTCGATATCGACGCCGAGCTTGCGGGCATAAATCGGATCGAGCGCATGTTCCGCGTCCACATAGGCCGCGATGCCGCCCTTCTTCTGAATCTCGGCCACGACATGCAGCGCGAGAGTGGTCTTGCCGGAGGACTCCGGTCCGTAAACTTCAATCACGCGGCCGCGGGGCAAGCCGCCGATGCCAAGCGCGATGTCGAGGCCGAGCGATCCGGTGGACACCGCATCCTGCACATCCGCCGCCGCCTCGCGGGCGCCCAGTTTCATGACGCTGCCCTTGCCGAAGGCGCGGTCGATCTGGCTCAGCGCCGCTTCCAGCGCGCGCTTGCGTTCGCTGTTGTCGTCCTTGCCTTTGTCTTTGCCCACAACGCGCAAAACCGCTTCCTTCGAGGCTGCCATGACTGGTCTCTCCTTCTTTACACGCCGCCCACCGGCGCGCAACGAAGGGGAATGTATCGCTTTTGTTCTCGTTGGCAAGCCGCTAGCCAAAGTGCTGATTCAGCTATGAAATACTGGATGTTGTTCTAAGACTGTTCCCAGTAATAGCAGAATCGGCGGAGCGCCGTTCGAGGCCTCGACTCAGGCCGTCGGAAATCGGCTGAAATGCCCTTAAGATTCGCTCGGAAACTGTCTTATTGGAGCATCAG
>JANWJQ010000078.1 GCA_025451875.1 Rhizomicrobium sp. | reverse complement strand
GGCCATGTCGAGCCAGTATGGTCCGCCACCTTTTTGCGGGAATACCGCATATTGGGGCGTCGCCAAGTGGTAAGGCACCGGATTTTGATTCCGGCATTCGAAGGTTCGAATCCTTCCGCCCCAGCCATCTTTCCGTATAGTCGAATCTGATCGGGGAATACGGAATGTCCATACAGCTTTTCTTCATCGACAAACTGCTGCGCCTGACGGCCAAGCGGCGTTTTCGCCGCAACCCGGACGTGATGGAGCTGCGGGCGCTGATGTCCGAAATGCCGCTGCGCCCTGCGCCGGGGCATGTGACCGTGGACCTCGCCACCATCGGCGGCATCAAGGCCGAGCGGCTGCGCATAGCGAAGGCCGATGAGAGCAAGGCGATTCTCTATATTCATGGCGGCGGCTTCGTGGCCGGCGTGCCGGGCAATCATCGTCCGCTGACCTGGCGGCTGGCGGACAAGGTGGGCGTGCCGGCCTATGCGGTCGATTACCGCCTCGCGCCGGAGCATCCCTACCCCGCCGGGTTGGACGATTGCGTCGCCGCCTATCGCGGCTTGCTGGAAAAAGGCATCGCGGCGAAGTCCATCGTGATCGCCGGCGACAGCGCGGGCGGAAATCTCACGCTGACCACGGCGCTGAAGCTGAAAGCACTGGGCATCGAACAGCCGGCGGGATTGGTGGCGCTTTCGCCCGCGACCGATATCGAAGGCAACGGCTTTTCATCGCGCGAGACCAATGCAGCATCCGATGCGCTCTTCAGCGAAGGCATGTTCGCGACGCTGAAGCCACTTTATTGCCCGGACGCCGATATCCACGATCCCTTCATCTCGCCCTATCGCGGCGACGTCGCGGGGTTGCCGCCGACGCTGATCCATTGCTCGGATGCGGAGATGCTGCGCGACGACGGCGTGAAGATGGCGGAGAAGATGAAGGCCGCCGGCGTGCCGGTGACGCTGGAAGTGTGGCCGAAAGTGTTTCACGTCTGGCAGGTCATGGCCGACATGCTGCCGGAAGGCCGCCAGTCGATCGAGAAGATCGCCACCTTCATGCGCGAGCGGCTCGGCACACGGCACTAGCTTTCCAATCCGACATACCGATCACAGCGGCTTGATCGCAACGGTGCGCGCTTTGCGGGTAGCGTCGCGCCGTTCATTCGAGGGATTTTCCATGCGTGTGCTTCTGACTGTTGCCCTTCTCGCCAGCGTTTGTGCTGCACCCGCCTTTGCTGAAGATACCTGCAGCTTTCTGGAAAAGCAGACACAAGCGTTCTCTGACGCGGGCCAGCGTGGTGATGGCGCGGCGATGGCGAAAGACCTCGATCCCGACGTGATCTTCTTCAACGAGACGGGCGAACAGGCGACACGCGCCGACATGGCGAGCGCCACGCCGCCGGCCGCCGGAACACCGGTGCGGACGATCACGACGACCGATTGGGGGTGCAAGGTTCACGGCGATGTCGCGGTGACGAGCTTCATCGACGTGCTGGAACAGGGAAAGCCGGGCGAAGCGAAATTCCGCTCCGTCGAAAGCTGGAAGAAGGAAGGCGCGGGCTGGAAGATGATCGGCAGCGAGACGCTGACTTTGGTGCAGGACCCCGAGGTCATCGCGCTCGACGGCAAGGCGCTCGATGAATATGCGGGCACCTATGAAGCGCCGGGCGGGATGATTTTCGTTTTCGCGCATAAGGGCGACGATCTTGTGGCGGCTGTGAATGGCGGCGCGGAGACGGCGCAAAAGGCGCAGGCGCGCGACATCTTCTTCACCGCGGGCCATGGCAACACGCCGAAAGTCTTCCAGCGCGGCGCCGATGGGAAGATCACTGGCTTTCTCTATTTGCGCGGCAAGAACAGCATCGCGTTCAAGCGCGCCTAGAATATTCCGCGTGCGATGAAGTAAATGCCAAGCACGGCAAACAGCGCCGCTGCGGTTTTGTGAATCGCAGCCATCGGCAATTTCTCGGCGAACTTGCTGCCCATGAACACGACCGGCACATTGGCGAGGAGCATGCCCGTGGTGCTGCCCGCGACCACGCCCGGAAGATTGGAATAGCCCGCCGCCAGCGCGGCGGTGGCGATCTGCGTCTTGTCGCCGATCTCCGCGATGAAGAAAGCGATCAGCGTGGCGATAAACGCGCCGCGACCATCGGTTTCTGTGGCGCCTTCATCCAGCTTGTCCGGAATCAGCGTCCAGATCGCCATGCCGAGCATGGAGACGCCGACCACGATGTCGAGGACATGCGGCGTGAGGTATTTTCCCAGCCACACGCCGAGGTATCCCGCGATCGCATGATTGGCGATGGTCGCCAGCAGGATCGCCGCGATGATCGGCACCGGCTTGCGGAACTTCGCCGCCAGCACCAGCGCGAGCAACTGCGTGCGATCGCCCATCTCGGCGATGGCGACCGTCGATAAAGAGACGAGGAAGGCTTCCACGCGCTACTTGAACACGATGCCGATGGCTTCGGCGATGCAGGCAGGACGGTCCTGGCCTTCGATCTCGATGGTTACTTCGCTGATCATCTGCATGCCGCCCGATTTCGGGTTGAGTTCAGCGGAGATTAGCTTGGAACGCGCGCGGACCTTGCTGCCGACCGGCACCATGTTCGGGAAGCGCACTTTGTTCGAGCCGTAATTGATGCCGCGCGTCACGCCTTCGATGCGCAGAAAGCCGCCGGTGAGGAAGGGGATCAGCGACAGCGTCAGATAGCCATGCGCGATGGTCTTGCCGCCGGGCATTTCTTTCTTGGCGCGTTCCACGTCCAGATGAATCCACTGATGGTCGCCCGTCGCATCCGCAAACTGGTTGACGCGCTCCTGCGTGATCTCCAGCCAATCGGAAACGCCGGTTTCCTGTCCCACCATTTTCGGCAGGTCGTCGAATGTCACGGTCTTGGTCATGTGTGTTCTCCGGTATCAGACAATCTTGGAATCGCGCTTGCCCCAATAGCGGTCGCGGATGAGGCGTTTGTAGAGCTTGCCAGTGGGATGGCGCGGCAGTTCCTTGTCGAAATCGATGGAGCGCGGGCATTTGATCGCGGACAGATTGGCGCGTGCATAGGCCATCAATTCATCGGCCAGCGCGGGACCGGCATCGGCCCAATTCGCGGGCTGCACCACCGCTTTCACCTCTTCGCCGAAATCTTCGTTCGGCACGCCGATCACGGCGACGTCCGCCACCTTGGGATGGCCGATGAGAAGGTTCTCGGCCTCCTGCGGGTAGATGTTCACGCCGCCGGAGATGATCATGAAGGCCTTGCGGTCGGTCAGATACAGGAAGCCGTCTTCATCCAGCTTGCCGACATCGCCCAATGACGACCAGTTCGCATGCTCGGGATGACGCGAGTCTTTCGTTTTCTTTTCGTCGTTGTGGTAGCGGAACATCGCTTCGGGCGTCGCGGACTCGAAATAGATCGTGCCCTCCTCGCCTACCGGCAATTCCTCGCCATTCTCGCCGCAGATATGGACGGGACCGAGCAGGGATTTGCCAACGGTGCCCGGATGCTTCAGCCAGTCGGCGCTGCCGACATAGCAGAAGCCGTTACCCTCGGTGCCCGCGTAATATTCGTGGATCACCGGCCCCCACCATTCGATCATTTTCTTCTTCACTTCGATCGGGCACGGCGCGGCGGCGTGGATCGCCGACTTCATCGACGACACGTCGTATTTCAGGCGCACATCGTCGGGCAGCTTCAGCATGCGCACGAACATGGTCGGCACCCACTGGCTGGCGTTGGCCTTGTATTTCTGGATCGCCTTCAGCGCTTCCTCGGCATCGAAATGTTCCATGACGATCACCGTGCCGCCGAGACGCTGCACCGTCATGCAATAGCGCAGTGGCGCAGCATGATAGAGCGGCGCGGGCGAGAGGTAGATGGAATCCTTGCTCAAGCCGAACAACGCCTGCACCAGCATGATGAGCGGATTGGGTGCGTCGATCGGAAGGCCCTGCAACGGCACGCGCACGCCCTTGGGGCGGCCGGTCGTGCCGGAGGAATAGAGCATGTCGGTGCCCGCGACTTCATCGGCGATGCGCGTCGTGGGCATTTCGCCCGTCGCTTCTTCATAGCTTTGGAAGCCGGCAGCGGTTCCGCCCACCATCAGAAGCTTCACACCCTTGAGCAGCGGCACCAACTCGCTCGCCACCTTGGAAAGCCCGCTGGAGACGATCAGCACTTTCGCGGCGCAATCGCCGACGATGTATTCGACTTCGCCCGCCGTCAGCCGCGAGGAGATGCAGGTGAAATAAAGCCCCGCGCGCTGCGCGCCCCAGCAGATCGGCAGGAAATCGAGATTGTTCTCCATGAAGAGCGCGATGGCATCGCCCGGCTCCAGGCCCAGCGAACGGAACAGTTGCGCCGCCTGGTTGGAGCGCGCCTCCATCTGGCCATAGGTGAGGCTTTCGCCCGATCCGGCCATGATGAGCGCGGTCTTGTCCGACGCGGTTTGCGCGTGAAGGGAAGGATGCAAGGTCGTTTCCTCGATTATCGTTGAAGCGACTTTACGAAATGACTCCGCCCCCGCAAACTGCGGCATGTCCAGCCCTTCCGTTGCGTCAGCGAAAGCACCGATGAACCAGCCCCAGCGCGAGACCATGAAGCTGTGGGATGGCGAGGTCTCGTACCTGGAATGGGCGAGCCCGGGACCGTCGCTGCTGTTCAGCCATGCCACCGGCTTCAACGCCGAAACCTATCGCATGCTGCTGCAGCCGCTGGCCGACCGCTTTCATCTTTATGCGATCGACCAGCGCGGCCATGGCTTCACCTCGCTGCCGACGGAAGAAAGCCTGGCGAAGGACTGGATCATCTATCGCGACGATCTGGTGCGCTTCCTCGATGGCTTCGACGGACGGCCCATGATCCTTGCCGGTCACTCGATGGGCGCGACGGTGAGTTTGATGGCGGCGCTGCTGCGCCCCGACCTGGTGCGCGGGCTTGTCCTGATCGAACCGGTGTTCATGCCGGGATCGCGTTTCCATTGGCTCCTCGCGCGCTGGCGCATGGCCGCGCGCGGCGACGCCAATCTGGCCGAACGCGCCGCCAAGCGCCGCGACACTTTTGAGTCGCTGGATTTCGTGGAACGCGGTTATCGCGGACGCGGCGCGTTCAAGAGCTGGCCCGACCAGATGGTGCATGACTATCTGAAAGGCGGATTGCTGCCGACCGAAGATGGCAAAGTGCGCCTCGCCTGCTCGCCGGCATGGGAATCGCAGACGTTCCGCATGGCGCCGCGCGGCGTCACGCAGGCGGTGCGCGGGTTGAAATGCCCCGTCACGCTGATCCATGCGGGACACAACAGCACCTGCCCCGAAAGCGAAGCGATCCGCTTTGTAAAGAATCATCGCCGCACACGACGTGTCTTCATCGAGAAGGCGACGCATTTCCTGCCGATGGAATATCTGGACGTGGTGCAGAAAGAGATCGCGCGAATGGCGCATCGCGCGCCGCGTTAAGATCAGTCCTGCGCGGTGAAGTGGCGATCCAGCCGCGCCAGCAATTCCGCGCCGCCGAAGCCAAGCGCCTCCAGCCGTCCCGAACGGCCCAGCAAAGCCAGTCCCGCCAGCGCCGCCGCGATCAACACGACATCGGCCTGTGCTTCGCGGCTTCTGCCGCCGCCCACCGCTTCCGATAACGCCGTCAGCGCCCCAATCATGCGGCCGTTGAACAGCCGTTCCGTATCGCTGGAACCGGCATTTGGCGGAAAGGCGGAGGATACCGCGGCGAAGGTTTCGGTATTTTCCAGAAGATCGAGCGCGACGGCGGCGGCAGCGGCCAGTTTGCCTTCAGTATGGATCTGCATTTCGTCGCGCATCGCACGTGTGAGGCCAGAGAGGTCTTCGGCGGCCAATGCCAGAAGCAGTTCATCCTTGCTGGCGAAATAGCCGTAGAGCGCGGCGGGGGCATAGCCCGCTTCCGCCGCCACGGCGCGCAGGGAAAGATCGCGCGCGCCGTCTCGCGCGGCCACGCGGCGCGCGGCGTTCAGGATGGCGGCGCGCGTCGCGGCATGGGTGCGGCTGCGGCGGGTTTCACGGTGCTGTTCGACGAGACTCATATCGCCCGCGACGATACGCGATTCTCGGCGCGCCAAATAACAATGCCGCCGCCCGTTTCCAGGCGGCGGCATCGAAACCGTTGAAAAGGCGACTCAGCCCTTGGGGTGAGCTTCCTTATAGGCGTGGACGGCAGCGTTGTACTCCGCGCCCACTTTTTCCTTTGTCTTCTGATTGGCCGCAATCTTGGCGTTCGCCTCGTCGATGATGCTCTGATTGAGCGGCTTGGGATCTTTCGCCTTCGCGGCTTCGCGCTTCTGGCGGTCGAGATCGGCCAGCACGCAACTCTGATAATCGTCCGACGACTTGATGAAGTTCATCACGTCGTCATGGGCATCCTTCATCTGCGCCGTGCTGACCGTGCTGCCATCGACAGCCGCGGGCGCAATCGGCGCGCCGCCACAGGCATCCGCCGCCAATGCGGGCGCGGCCGAAACCAGAACCGCCGCCACTGCCAAACCAAATTTACCAAGCATGCTTTCACTCCCCTTGATGGGCCTTGATGGGTTTACCCTCGCCGCGCGAATACAAGCACGACTCCGGCGGCGGAATAAAGGCGGGGTAGAGATGGCGGTTAAACCGCCGCGGCGTAAGGCGGGGCGGGGTCGTATTCCATCGCGCGCTGCACGTTGCGGGCGAATTCCGGGGTCAGGATCTGCCCCGTCAGCCACAGGGCCATGTCGATCCCCGCGGAAACGCCAGCGGCCGTGACGACGTTTCCGTCCCGCACATAGCGGACATTTTCCAGCACTTCGGCTGCTTCATTACGCGCCCGCAATTGTTCGATGAAACCCCAATGGGTGGTGACGCGCTTGCCTTTGGCGGGCCCGGCGGCGGTGAGCAGCAGCGCGCCCGTACACACGCTTGTGATCCAGGTGCACTCGGCGGCGGTCTTGGCGATCCAGGCGAGAAGTTTTTCGTTCTTCACTTCCGCGCGCGTGCCCTGCCCGCCGGGGACAAGAAGAATGTCGAGCTTGCCGCTCGCCGCGGTGGTGAGATCGGGAAGCACGCGCATGCCTTTGCGGCAATGCACCGCTTCATTCTTCTCCGCAATCATGAAGGCGTCGAACGGCTTTTCCTGGCCCGATCGCTCCGCAACTTCGTTCGCCATGGTGAAAACTTCCCACGGGCCGACGAAGTCCAGTTCTTCCGCATCGTTGAAAAGCAGGACGCCGAGTCTCAGTGCCATGATCGTGCTCCGAGTTCTTATTGTGTGAGATTAGCGCGAAAGCGCGACCGCGAGACCGTCCACCGGAACGCCAGCCTCCATGCGCGGCGAACATGCGATCAAACCGTTGATGTTCAATCCGGCGCGCGCCGCAACATCGCGCAAGTATGTTTCCGAGTGCCGCCAGCGGCGTTTGGGGCCGAGTTCGAAGCCCGCGCTCTCTTTTTTCTCCACCGTGAACAGAAACATGCCGTTTTCGGAGAGGCGTGTTGCAACGCCCGCAAAGAGCTTTTCGAGATCGCCAAGATAAACAACCGTGTCGGCGGCAAGGATAAGATCATATCGCCGGGCAAAGGATGACAGGCCGGTTTCGATATCGGCAACCGCAAGTTCATCATAGATGCCGAGCGCCCGCGCCTTGCCGATCATCGCGGGACTGAGATCGACGCCGTCCAGCCGTGCGGCCATGTCCTTGAAGACGACGCCCGCCAATCCCGTGCCGCAGCCGAGATCCAGAATAGAGAGATCGCTTCGCCGCGGCAGAACGAACGACGCCAGCTCGCGCAGGATTTCCGGCGCGCGATAGCCGAGCTGGCCGCGCATCCGCGCATCGTAATCGATGGAGAACTGATCGAAGAGATGGCGCACATAGCGCGCGTCGGAACGCGCCTGATCTTTCGCCGCCTCCGCTTGTGTAATAATCGCCTGCAATTCTTCGGAAGGATTTTCGATCTGCGCGAAGGCTTCCAGCGCCTTCTCCGCCTCGCCCGCGTCGAGCCATGCGCGGCCGAGGCCGAAGCGCGCTTCATCCAGAGACGGATCGATGCGCAGCGCGCGTTGGAATTCACCGATTGCGGTGGGCAGCGTTCCGGCGGCGCGCAGCGCCTCGCCCAGCGACACGGCAGCCGTCGCGACGGAGGGATTGAGCATCGCCGTCTCGCGCGCGACGCGAACAGCCTCGCCCGCATCGTTTGCCTCCAGCAATGCACGCACCAGCGTGAAGCGCGCGAGCAAGCCGCCGCGGCCTTCTTCGATAAGGTCGAAGAGCAGCGTAGCCGCTTCCTTGGCGCGGCCTTGCGCGATCAGGTCTTCGGCGGCATCAAGCGGGTTGTCAGCCTGCAAGCGTGCACTTGCCGTTGTTGAGGACGACGAGATCGCGCTCTTTCGATTTGGAGCGGTAGGAAACGACGTTTCCGTCCACCCACATCTCCGTCACGATGGTTTCGCCGGGGAACACAGGCGCCGAGAAACGCACGTCGAACCCCGTGATCTTTGTGGGATCGTATTTGCAGACGGTCGAGATCAGCGAACGGCAGGCAGTGCCATAAGTGCAAAGCCCGTGCAGGATGGGGCGCGGGAAACCCGCCATCTTCGCCACGTTCGGATCGCGGTGGAGCGGGTTGCGGTCGCCCGAGAGCGCGTAGATGAACGCCTGATCGGGGCGCGTATCGGCTTCATGCACCAGATCGGCCGCGCGGGTGGGAATGGGATGCGGTTCCGGTGCGCCATCCTTCGGTCCGCCGAAGCCGCCATCGCCGCGCGCGAAGGTCGAGCCTGTCATCGTGTAGAGCTTCTCCCCCGAAACCTTGTCGCGCGCGACGCTTTCGGTGACGAGCACCGCGCCCTTGTCCTTGCCTTTGTCGAACACGCCCAGCACGCGCTGGTCGATCACGACTTTGGCGGCGATGGGCAGTTGCTTGTGCATCGTGATGCGCCGTTCGCCATCCACGACCATCAGGTAGTTGATCCCGGATCGCGCCAGGATGTTGCCGCTGCCCCAGCCGATCACCGACGCCATGGTCGGCACGGTCTTGAGGCCATTCTCATAAACGAAGGGAAGTTCGTTGGCATTCATCGGATCGCGCATGAAGCCGATGCCCAGCGCATAGAGCATCGTCTCGCGGTCGCCATAGCTGGCTTCGAT
>JANWJQ010000077.1 GCA_025451875.1 Rhizomicrobium sp. | reverse complement strand
CAAGTTGGGTAAGCGGGCTCGCCAAAATATTCGCAATGATGAGATCGTATGGCGCCTTTGCGGCGAGCGCAGGGCTGGCGAGGCCGTCGGCGGTGATCGCGTGGATGAGCGTCGACTCGCCATTCGCCGCCGCGTTCTCGCGCGTGATCCCCACGGCGGTGGGGTCGATGTCGGAGGCGACGACGCGCTTGCGCCATAGCTTCGCGGCGCCGATGGCAAGCAAACCCGTACCGCAACCCAGATCCAGCACGTTCCCATAACGCCTGCGCTTCGACAGATCGGACAGCGCGGCGAGACAGAGCGACGTGGTTTCGTGATGGCCGGTGCCGAACGCCATGCCCGCTTCGATGCGGATGGGAATGACGCCCGGCGGCACCGCGCCCGCATCATGCGCGCCATAGACAAAGAAGCGCCCGGCGCGCACCGGCGGCAGACCTTCCTGCGAAAGCTTGATCCAGTCGGTGTCCGGCAGAAGCTGGACATGCACTTGGCGGCCAGCGAGCTTGGAAAGCAGATCGCCGTCCGGCATCTCGGTGTAGAGCGCCTCGACAACCGCATCGTCCTTGAACGGCTCTTCGTGGATCAGCACCGCTTGCGGCGAGGTGCCAAGCTCGAACGCGGCTGAGATATCGCCCGCTTCCGTCTTGACGACGACGAGGGAGGCTTTCCAGAGAGGCGGGTTGATGCTCATGGCGCTGGGGCTTTACGCCAGCGCCACGACTTCCTCAAGCGGCAGACTTGTCCGCGCTCCAGAGCAATCCGCCGAGCACGATGGCCACGCCGAGCAGGGCGGGAACGTCGCCCATGAGATGGCCCATATGGTTCATGCCGCCGGTCATGCCGAAGGATTGCTGCGCCATGATGCCCGCGTGGACGAGGCTCGACCAGGCGGCGAACCAGATGAGGCTCTTGTTGGCCAAGGGATCGCGCGCGGCGAGAATCAGGAAGATTCCGAGCACCGCGTAAACGCCGACGATCATCATGTAATAGTCGCTGGCGTAAGGCGCGCCTTCATGCCACGCCCAGCCCGATGGCCAGACGATGGCGAGCGGATAGATCAAGAGCATGACCACGCCGAAAACGACGAGCGCGATCTTGAGAAGGGATAGTGCGTTCATGGGGGACTCCGTTTTGTTAACAACGAAGAACACCGCTCCGACTCAGCGGGAGAACGGACGATGTTAGCTCGTCCCAGAGCCTGTGGCGAGGTGGGAAAAGGCTTGTGCCGGTGGGGCGATTTAAGGGCTCAGCCGTATGTGAAGTCCGGCTTGCTCTGTCCGACTTCTATGATGTAGCCGTCAGGATCGCGTATATAGCAGCGCGTCTCGCCATACTTGTCCTTTGGCTCCGTGATGAATTCGGCGCCCCGGCTGCGCCACAGTTCATAGCAAGCGTGAATATCGGCGACGCGGATGTTCATGAAACTGCTGACGGCATCGGGATCGGACGGAACGCTGAGTGTCACCGTCGGCTTGTCGGGTGTCGGACCACCGCCGACATTGACGATGAGCCAGGTATTCGCGATCTGGATGTAGCCCGGCGCACCGCTGCTGTCGCCTCGGCTCAGTATTTTGCCACCGAAGACCTTTTCGTAAAATCGCGCCGATCGCTCGATGTCGGCGACCGTGATGAAATGCGCGATCGTAATGCCGTCCTGTGGCGGCATCCGGTAGTTCTTCTGCTCGACTTGTACATCGCTCATGGATGACTCCTCTCACGCATCAGGCGTGGTCCACGTCGATGATCGCCTTGGCGAATGCGGCCGGTGCTTCCTGTGGAAGATTGTGGCCGACGCCGCCGGCGATGATGCGGTTGTCGTATTTGCCTGAGAACTTCGCGCGATAGGCGCTGGGCGGCGGATGCGGCGCGCCGTTGGAGTCGCCTTCCATGGTGATCGTGGGCACCGCAATCACCGGTCCGGTGGCGAGCGTGGCTTCCAGAGCGTCGTACTTCGCTTCGCCCTGTGCGAGCGCCTGCCGCCAGCGGTAATTGTGGATGACGATGGCGACGTGATCCGGATTGTCGAACGACGCGGCGGTGCGCTCGAAAGTGGCATCGTCGAAATTCCATTTCGGCGAGGCCAGCTTCCAGATTAGCTTCGCGAAGTCGTGGCGGTATTTTTCGTAACCCGCTGCGCCGCGATCGGTCGCGAAATAGAATTGATACCACCATTGCAACTCGGCGGCCGGCGGCAGGGGAATCTTGCCCGCCGTCTGGCTGCCGATCAGATAGCCGCTCACCGAGACGAGACCTTTGCAACGCTGCGGCCATTCCGCCGCGATGATGTCCGCCGTGCGCGCCCCCCAATCGAAGCCGCCGATGACGGCCGACTGGATCTTGAGCGCGTCCATCAGGGCGATGATGTCCAGCGCGACCACCGATTGCTGGCCGTTGCGCATCGTATCCGCGGAGAGAAACTTCGTCGTGCCGTAGCCGCGCAGGTAAGGGATGATCACGCGGTAACCGGCCTGCGCCAACAGTGGCGCGACATCGACGAAGCTGTAGATATCGTAAGGCCAACCATGCAGCAGGATGACCGGCTTGCCGTTCGCGGGACCAGCTTCGGCATAGCCTATATTCAGCAGACCGGCGTCAATCTGCTTCAGCGGTGCGAACGATGTGTGGGTGCCGGTTTTGACCGGCGCCGCACGGCCCGCGGACCGCGCGTCCGCAGCACCGCTTATGGCGAACTCGCCCGCGGCCAGCGCCATGGCCGCGACGCCTAGAAATTCACGGCGATGCTGATCGAAGCCGTCGGACATTTTCGCCTCCCTTTTTTCCTTCTCAGGCCCGCAGCGTCTTGAAAGTTGCGCGCACGTCGGAGACGAAGAGCGCCGGCTGTTCCCAGGCCGCGAAATGCGTGCCGACGGGATGGCTGCCGTAATAGGCGAGCTTCACATAGGCCTTCTGCGACCAGCTTTTCGGCGCCTGATAGATTTCTTCCGCGAATGCGCTCACGCCGACCGGAAGCTTGACGCCGCGCACGTCGAAGAAGCCGCCGGGCGGCAGATTGTGCGCCGTGTCCCAGTAGAGCCGCGCCGAAGAGACCGCGGTGTTCGTCAGCCAGTAGAGCGTGATGTTGTCCAGAACGTCGTCGCGGCTCAGCCCTTCGTGTTTGCCGTCGAAAACGCGGGCGATCATCCGGTAGCTGCGGATGTCGTGATCGAGAATCCACCCCGCGAGGCCAATGGGCGAATCCGCGAGCCCATAAAGCGTCTGCGGCCGCAGCGACATCTCGTTCGCATAGCCCAGCCCGTTCTTGTAGAAGTCGAGAAGCTGATCCCAGGCGTGCTTTTCCTCCGGCGAGAGACCGGCGGGTTCCGGGCCGCCCGCGGACAGCGCCTTCGACACATTGGGCGGCACCGTCGCCGCCATGTTGGTGTGGATGCCGAGCAATCCAGGCTGCTGCTGCAACGCCATCACTTCCGAAATCGCGTTGCCCCAGTCGCCGCCCTGCGCGACGTAGTGTTTGTAGCCGAGGCGCTCCATGAGCGTCGCCCAGGCCTTGGCGATGCTGACGGGATTCCATCCCGGCTTCGTCGGCTTGCCTGAAAAACCATAGCCGGGCAGGGACGGGATCACGACATGGAAGGCATCCGCTTCGGTTCCGCCATGCGCCGTGGGATCGGTAAGCGGGCCGATGACTTTCATCTGCTCGATGATCGAACCGGGCCATCCGTGGGTGATGATGATCGGCAGCGCATGTTCGTGCTTTGACTTCACATGGATGAAATGGATGTCGAGCCCGTCGATCTCGGTGAGGAAGTTCGGCAGGGCGTTGATCTTCGCCTCGCATTTGCGCCAATCGTGTTCCGTGGCCCAATATTGCGCGAGCTTCTGCATCGTCGCGAGCTGCACGCCTTGCGTATCGCCGGGAACCTGTTCGCGGTCCGGCCATTTCGTGGCCGCAACGCGTTTCTTCAGATCGGCGAGTTCGTCCTTCGAAGCTTCAAAGTGGAACGGGCGGATTGCGGGATTGGTCGCGGCCATCTTGTGCTCCTTGTGAGTTGATTCAGCGGCGCCGGCCTGATGCAGGCCAAGCAGACCGACGGCGCCCGCTGCTGCGGTGCCGGCCAGTAATGTGCGTCTGTCGGGGGATAGGTCGGTCACATTCGTTCTCCTTGCCGAAACTCAAGGCGAAGGGCTCACCAAAACGCGATGAGCCCGATGACAATGCCGGATTCGTAGCGTGACGCTGTACGCGGCTCAATGCGCGGCGATCACTGTGAAAATGTCTCGGATCGGGAAGGGCGCATGCCTCAAAACAGACACGTCAATTGTTTCGGCGGCGCAGCAGATGCGCAAGCATTTGATCAGATTTGCGATTGGCCGGGGCGTGCGAAAGATGACGCGCGTCGCACAATGCGATTTGCGTCAGGCGCGTGACACAAAATTGTCGATCACTTTTTTTTCGCCCGCCTTGTCGAAATCGACCGTGAGCTTGTTGCCTTCCACGCTCGCCACGCGGCCGTAGCCGAATTTCTGGTGAAAGACGCGTTCGCCGCGTTTGTAGGTGGAGGATTCCGGATCGCTCGTCTGCACCGTATAGGCCTGCGCTTCGATCATTGGCGGGCGGGTGCGCATGGTGCCGGCGGCGGCGCGGTTGGCCTGCGCGCGTTTCCAGCCCGGCGAGTCATAGGTGCTGCCGAAATTGGCGGCCTGCTGGTTGTCGCGGAAGCCGACGCTGCCGCCATAGAAGCCTTCATCGACGATCGTATCGACATGCTCTTCCGGCAGTTCGGTGATGAAGCGCGACGGCAGGGCGCTTTGCCAGTTGCCGTGCACACGCCGGTTGGCGGCGAAATAGATGAGGATGCGTTTGCGCGCGCGCGTCAGGCCCACATAGGCAAGGCGGCGCTCTTCCTCCAGCCCCGCGAGGCCGTTCTCGTCCATCGTGCGTTGTGACGGGAAGAGGCCTTCCTCCCAGCCGGGCAGGAACACGGTGTCGAATTCCAGGCCCTTCGCGGCATGCAGCGTCATCAGGCTGATGCGGTCGCCGCTGTCGTTCTGCTCCAGCTCCATGACGAGCGAGACATGCTCCAGGAATCCGGCGAGGGATTCATACTGCTCCATCGAGCGGACAAGTTCTTTGAGGTTGTCCAGCCGCCCCGGCGCTTCGGCGGATTTGTCGTTCTTGAGCATGTCGGTGTAGCCGGATTCATCCAGCACCATTTCGGCAAGCTCGGTGTGCGGCAGAACCTTTGCGGTTTCCGTCCAGCGCGCGAAATTGGCGGCGAGTTCGCCGAGCGCCTTGCGCGCCTTTGGGGGAAGTTCGTCGGTCTGTGCAATCTCGCGGGCCGCGGTGAGCAGCGGCATGTGCTGCGCGCGCGCGAACTGATGGAGCGATTGCACCGACGCGTCGCCGATGCCGCGCTTGGGCTTGTTCACGATGCGCTCGAAAGCCAGATCGTCGTCGCCCTGCGCAATGAGGCGCAGATACGCCATCGCATCGCGGATTTCCGCGCGCTCGTAGAAGCGCGGGCCGCCGATCACCTTGTAGGGCAGGCCGAGCGAGAGAAAGCGGTCTTCGAATTCGCGCATCTGGAACGAGGCGCGCACCAGAATGGCCATCTGCGAGAAGGCATCGCCCTTGCTATGGAGGTTCTCCGCTTCGGAGGCGACGCCGCGCGCTTCTTCTTCCGCGTCCCATACGCCCTGCACTTTGATCTTCTCGCCGTGATCGCCCTCGGTCCACAGCGTCTTGCCGAGGCGGCCCTTGTTCGCGGTGATGAGGCCGGAGGCCGCGCCCAGGATCGCGGGCGTGGAGCGATAGTTGCGTTCGAGGCGGATGACTTTCGCGCCGGGGAAATCGCGTTCGAAGCGCAGGATGTTCTCCACCTCCGCGCCGCGCCAGCCATAGATGGACTGGTCGTCGTCGCCGACGACGCAGATATTGCCCGCCGAACCCGCGAGCAGCTTCAGCCACAGATACTGCACCACGTTGGTGTCCTGATATTCGTCCACCAGCATGTATTTGAAGCGGTCGCGATACTCCGCGAGGATGTCGTCGTTCTTGCGCAGGATGGTGAGCACTTCGAGCAGCAGATCGCCGAAGTCCACGGCGTTCAGCGCCTTCAACCGATCCTGATATTGCTGATAGAGCGACTTGCCCTTGCCGAAGGCGAAACCATGCGCCTCGCCGTCCGGCACGTCTTCGGGCCGGAGGCCGCGGTTCTTCCAGCCGTCGATCATCGAGGCCAGCGTGCGCACCGGCCAGCGCTTGTCGTCGATGCCTTCCGCTTCGACGAGCTGCTTCATCAGGCGCAGCTGATCGTCGGCATCGAGGATGGTGAAATTGGATTTGAGGCCAGCCAGCTCCGCATGGCGGCGCAGCATCTTGGCGCCGATGGAATGGAATGTGCCCAGCCACTGCATGCCTTCGACCACGCCGCCGATCAGCGCGCCGATGCGCTCCTTCATCTCGCGCGCGGCCTTGTTGGTGAAGGTGACGCACAACATCTGCCCCGGCCAGGCGCGGCGCGTGGCGAGGATGTGGGCGAGGCGGGTCGTCAGCACGCGCGTCTTGCCGGTGCCCGCGCCGGCCAGCACCAGCACCGGGCCGTCCACCGCCAGCACGGCTTCGCGCTGCTCCGGGTTCAGGCCCTGCAGGTATGGCGGTTCGTGCTGGACGATTGGCGCGGCTTCGGCGTCTTCATCGCCAAAAGCGTCGTCCAAAGGATCGCGATAGCGGCCGCTGCCGCTCATGGGTTGATCGATTCTGAAGGCATTTGGGCAATGTAAGCCGTGCCGGGGTGAAATTCACCCCCTGCGCGCCTGTCACGGAATCCCTATATGGTGGCAGCTGAGAGGCCACCCTTGGAGGGGAACACATCCATGAATCTCGCAATTGGACGCAACAAATGGGCGCGCGCGCTGCTGGTGCTGGTATTGCCGGCCTATCTGGCGGGTTGCGGCATCAACGACATTCCCACCAAGGATGAGCAGGTGAAGGCGGCTTGGGGCGACGTACAGAACCAGTATCAACGCCGCGCCGATCTCGTTCCCAACCTCGTCGCCACGGTGCAGGGCTATGCCCAGCAGGAGAAGGCGGTGCTGGTGGACGTGACCAAGGCACGTGCCAGCGCGACTCAAGTGAAGGTCGATGCCTCCACCATCACCAATCCGGAAGAGTTCCAGAAATACCAGGCGGCGCAGAACCAGCTGTCCGGCGTGCTGGGACGGCTGCTCGCGATCACCGAGAATTATCCGGACCTGAAATCGAACCAGAACTTCCTGGCGTTGCAGTCGCAGCTCGAAGGCACGGAGAACCGCATCGCCATCGCGCGGCGCGATTACAACGAGGCCGTGCGCCAGTACAATACGACCTTGCGCACCTTCCCGACCGTGATCTGGGCGAAGACGATCTATAGCGGCCAGAAGGAGGCATTGCCCTTCGCGGCAACGGCGTCCGCGCAATCCGCGCCGAAGGTCAGCTTCCCGCCGCAGCAGCCCTGATGACACAAAACTTGTTCAAGCGCGCCGCGCTCGCATTGGCGATTGTCTTCGCCTTTGCGGGGGCGGCGTTTGCCGCGCCGACCTTCCCTGCGCTCACCGGGCGGGTGGTTGACGATGCGCATATCCTGTCGCCGGATGTGCAGGCGCAGCTGACACAGAAGCTTGCCGACCTTGAACAACGAACCTCGCGGCAGCTTGTCGTCGTCACGCTGCCGTCTCTGCAAGGCTATGAGATCGAGGATTACGGTTATCAGCTTGGCCGCGCCTGGGGCATCGGGCAGAAGAAACTGAACAACGGCGCACTCTTCATCATCGCGCCGAACGAACGGCGTGTGCGCATCGAAGTTGGCTACGGCCTTGAACCGGTGCTGACGGATGCGCTTTCCAGCGTGATCCTGAACACGCAAGTGCTGCCGAAGTTCAAATCCGGCGACATGCAGGGCGGGGTCGTCGCGGGCACCGATGCTATCCTGCAGCAATTGCTGCTGGATGCACCGGCCGCGAAGGCGCGCGTGGCGCAGGCGGAAAAACAGGCGAAGGATCAGGGTTCCGGCGATCCCTTCACCGCGATCTTCGTCTTCATCGTCATCATGATCGTCGTGTTCAGCATTTTCCGCCGTGGCGGCGGCGGGGGTATGGGTGCGTTGCCGTGGATCATTCTGGGTAGCATGGGCGGCGGCGGACGTGGTGGCTGGGGCGGCGGTGGCGGCTTCGGTGGCGGCGGCGGCTTCAGCGGCGGCGGCGGTGGGTTTGGCGGCGGAGGCTCGTCCGGCTCATGGTGACACTCTCACCCGAAGACCGGCAGCGCGTCGCAGAGGCGGCGGCACAGGCCGAAACGAAAACCTCCGGCGAAATCTGCTGCGTGCTCACCGAGGAAGCATCGGATTATCGCGAGCTGCCGCTGGCCTGGGCCGCGCTGGCGGCGCTGGTGCTGCCGCCTTTGGCGCTGCTATTCGGTTTTCGGCCGCTGGCGTTGCGGGAAATAGTTTCGGGATGGGCGGCGGCGCAATCCACCGGCGCGGCGCGTGAAGTTCTTCTGGCGTTAGGCTCTTACGCGATTGCGCAGGCAATCCTGTTTGCGGTTGTCGCCTTGGTTGTCTCGATTCCGGCGGTTCGGCGCCTGATGACGCCTTCTTTCGTGAAGCGCCATCGCGTACGGCGCATGGCGCGGCATCATTTCGCCACGTTGGTCGCGCGATTGGCAGAAAGCGCCTATGTGATGATCTATGTCTCGCGCTTCGACCGCATGGTGGAGATCGTGGTCAGCGAGACCGCCGGCAAAGCCTGCGACAGCGCGACATGGCACAAAGCGGCTTCTGCTCTAAGCAACGCGCTTGGCCGCGATCAGGCGGGCGAAGGATTTGTCGCCGCTATTGGCATCTGCGGCGACGAACTTGCGAAACATTTCCCGCCGGGCGCGGCGCATGAAAACCGGTTGCCGGACACGCTGATCGAAGACCGCTAACCCGGTTTGTGCACAATCACGTTGAAGCCTTCGGCTTCGGTGGGCACGACGAAATAGCTGGTGATCAGATCGAATTCCGCGTCGGTTGCCGCAAATTCGTGCGTGCCGGACGCATTGCGTGCGCGCAGACGCGCCCGGCAAACCTCATCGGGAACATCCAGATAGTGCAATTGATGATCCGCGCCAGCATGCTGGATGATCTCGCGCATCCAGGCGCGCGTGAGCAGGGTGTTCGCCGGAAAATCCAGAACGACCGACAGGCCCGTGCGAAGAAGCTGCGCAATATGCGGGCCGATCACGGCGCGAAGCTTGGCGGAGCAGCGCATATAGTCCGCGACCGTTTTCATCTCATCGCGGTAGAGACCGGACAGCCATACATCTTCGCTTAAAACAATCGTGTTGGATAATTTTGCGAGAGTCGCCGGCAGCGTGGATTTTCCCGCGGCGATCTTCCCGCAGATCATGTGCAACGTTCCGGCGGTGGTCATTCGAGCCCGAACTCTTTCAGGATCGCCGCACGATCCGAATCCAGGTCCGGGGCCGCATCGCGCGTCTTTGGATCGTCATGCGCGGACAGCTTCACCGGATTACCTTGCATCTTGATAGGTCCGAGGTCGGGATCGAGCGTTTCGATGATCATGTTGCGTGACAAGACCTGCGGATCGGTCATCACGTCGGCGACGGTGTTGATAGGGCCGGACGGCACGCCTTCGGCTTCCAGGGCGGCGAGCCATTTCTTTGATGGCATTGCGGCGAGCGATTTTTCCATCTCCGCGGCCATCTCATCCACATGGCTCACGCGCAGAGGATTGGTAAGGAAGCGCGGATCGCGCGCAAGCTCATCGCGGCCCATCACTTTGCAGACGCGCGCCCAGATGTCGTCATTGCCCGCGGCGATGGCGATATGGCCGTCAGCGGTGGCGAAAGCGGCGAAGGGCGCTATGGAGGGATGGCGCGAGCCGAGCTTGCCCGGCACATCTCCCGTGGCGACATAACGCGAGATCGCGTTCTCCAGAACGGCAACCTGGCTATCCAGCATCGCGACATCAACTTTCTGGCCGCGCCCCGTTTTCTCGCGGTCATAGAGCGCCGTCGTGATGCCAATGGTGGCGAACAACGCGGCGGTGATGTCGCCGGTGGATGTGCCCACGCGCGTGGGCGGGCCGCCGGGATGGCCGGTGAGGCTCATCACGCCGCCCATCGCCTGCGCGACCATGTCGTAAGCGGGGCGATGCGAATAAGGCCCGGTGTGGCCGAAGCCGGAAACGGCGGCGTAGATCAGCTTCGGATATTTGTCTTTCAGCGCGCCATATCCGTAACCGAGCTTTTCCATCGTGCCGCCGCGATAATTCTCGATCAGCACGTCGGCGCGGGAGAGCAAGGCTTCGAAGATCTTGCGGTCGGCATCGGCTTTCAGGTCGAGCGCGATGGATTGCTTGCCGCGGTTCACGCTCATGAAATAGCCGGACTTCACCTTGCCGGTCTTGGTCTTCACGAAGGGGCCGATATGGCGGCTGTCATCGCCTTTCACCGGCGGCTCGATCTTGACGATGCGTGCGCCCATCTCGCCCAGCATCAGCGCGGCATAGGGCCCCGCGAGCACGCGGGTGAGATCGAGAACGAGAAGTCCGGCGAAGGGGCCTGTTTTCCTCCCCTGCGAAGCGGGGGAGGGGGACCGCGAAGCGGTGGAGGGGGAGGCGGTGCTGTCAGAACTCATTCTGAGATACTGCCACACCCCCTCCGTCTCGCGCGACTGTCGTCGCGCGGTTTGCTGTCGCTACGAACCCTCCCCCGCTACGCAGGGGAGGAAAGTCAGTCGTCCAGCTTCTGTTGATCCAGATCGCGCGCCGCCTTCTCGTCCCGCGCCTTGGCGAGATCGCGCACGGGCTTTGCTGTGCCGTGCTTGGCGCGGTTGGCGTCGGCCAGCGCGGATTTCTCCGCGCGGGCCTTCGCCTTTTTCACGCGCCGGAGATTGACGATCTCCGCCATGACTAGCGGACACCGTCTTTCGCCTGCGCCTGCGCATAGGCCGGGCGCCCGGTGACGTGCTTCACATAAAGATCGATCACTTCGGATTTCGGCATCATCGGCGAGGCGCCGAACATGGCGAAGGTGGTGCCGTAGAGAACGTCCAGCGACGAGAAACCTTCTTCCAGCAGCCATTTGTGCTTCGACAGCGTAGAGATGACATGCTCCATCGCCTCTTCCACCACGACCCAACCAGCTGTGCCGCGCGGCACCGGCGTGTTCAGGAATTTCGAGACGAATGACGGCTCCAGAACGCTGCCGTAATAAGCGAGCCATGATAGGTAAGCGCCCCGGCCCTTCTGGCCCACGGTGGGGCCAATGCCGGCCTTGGGGAATTTGTCGGTGAGATAAAGCGCGATGGCAGGGGATTCATAGACGACGTCGCCGGTCTCGTTGTCGCGGATCGCAGGCACCTTGCCATGCGGATGCGGATTGGCGGCATCGACCGCGCCGCTGCCGTCCGAACTGCGGATCGTGACTTCCTGGATCTCATAAGGTGCGCCGAGTTCTTCCAGCAGGAAGATGAAGCGCGACGAGCGGGTCTTGGGGCGGTGAAACAGCGTGATCATGTTGGCCTCTCCATTTGTCCCCCGTTTATACCGCGCACCTGCTGACAGCATCATGTCAGCAGCCTGTCAGGGCTTGTCAGTAGTTTAGTGCCGGTGCGCGGCGGCTGCCAGCGCGGCAAGACGCAAGGCGCTCGCCAAAGGCCGGGTTCCGCGTTTCTTGTCGATATCCGCCACCAATCCGGCGAGGCTTTGCTTCGCGGTGGCGGCCTCGCGCTCCAGCACGGCCCAGAACTCCGCTTCCAGCGCGACTGATGTGCGGTGGCCGGAGAGCGAGAACGACTTCTTCTTCAGCATCGGCTTAAGACCGCAGTCGGCGGAAGGTCAGCGAGTCCAGTTCGCGCTCCAGTTTCCGCACGCCGCGCGCCGGGCGGAGGAGCAGCTTGGGCTTGCGCAAGCCGCGCACCGCGCCGGCGGCGATCACGGCGTTTCGATCCACCCAGCCGTCGCAATCCAGCAGCCGCACATCCGGCCAGACCTGCTGCAGCAGGCGCGCACGATTGTCCGGCGCGCGATCGTCGTCGTCATCCACCAGCATGTTCTCGAGATAGATCGCGTTGGCGCCGGACAGATGCGCTTTCACCGTGGCCAGATAGGATGCTTTCTTGAACACGTCGGGAAAATCGCCGCCATTGTAGGCGTCCAGCACGATGGCGTCGTAGCGGCCGCGCGTGCGGCGCAGGAATTCTGCGCCGTCGGCGACATGGGTGGTCACGGTATCGGGCAGGTTGAAGTAGCGCTTTGCCAGTTCGATGCTGCGCGCATCGATGTCCACCACCGTCACCTTGATGCCGTCGCGGTTCAGCATGGTGGCAAGCGTGCCGCCGCCGCAGCCGATCATCAGCACATTGTGTGCGCGGGTCTGGCGCAGGAACCAGTAAATCGCGTGGATATAATCGGCGAGGCTGATGCCATGGGCGTCGGCCACGCTCTGATGCGCGCCGCCATACCAATAGGACACACGTCCGCTGACGTTGTTCTGCTCGATGACGAGCGAGGAGTCACCCTTGTCAGGATGGAGGCGGCGGTTGCCGAGTTTCACTTCGGCGCGATCATGTCTTCGGGGCGGACGATCTTGTCGAACTCTTCCGCAGTGACATAACCGCCACCGACCGCTTCTTCCTTCAACGTCGTGCCGTTCTTGTGCGCAGTCTTGGCGATCTTGGCGGCGGCGTCATAGCCGATCTTGGGCGCGAGCGCCGTCACCAGCATCAGCGATCGGTTCAAGCCGGACTTGATGTTGTCGAGGCGCGGCTCGATGCCGACGACGCAATGCTCGGTGAAGCTCACCGCACTGTCCGCCATCAGGCGCACGCTCTGCAGGAACGTATAAGCCATCACGGGATTGTAGACGTTGAGTTCGAAATTGCCCTGGCTATCGGCGAAGGTGATCGTCGCATGGTTGCCGAAGATGCGCGTGCAGACCTGCGTGACGGCTTCGCACTGCGTCGGATTCACCTTGCCCGGCATGATGGAGGAGCCGGGTTCGTTCTCGGGTAGTGCCAGTTCGCCGAGGCCCGATCGCGGGCCCGATCCCAGGAAGCGGATGTCCTGCGCGATCTTGAACATGGACGCCGCGACCGTATTGATCGCGCCGTGGCTGAACACCATCGCGTCATGCGCAGCCAGCGCTTCGAACTTGTTGGGCGCGGAGGTGAACTTCATGCCGGTGATGGCGGCGATGCGCTCGGCGACCATCTTGTCGAAGCCGACCGGTGCGTTGAGGCCGGTGCCGACGGCGGTGCCGCCCTGCGCCAGTTCCATCAGCTTGGGCATGCTCTGCTCGATGCGCTCGATACCGTTCTTGATCTGCTGCGCATAGCCGGAGAATTCCTGGCCCAGCGTGATCGGCGTCGCATCCTGCGTGTGGGTGCGGCCGATCTTGATGATGGCCTTCCACGCCTTCGCCTTGTCGTCGAGCGCCTTGTGCAGCGTCTTCAGCGCGGGGAGAAGGTGATGTTCGATCTCTTCCGCGCAGGCGATGTGCATGGCCGTCGGGTAGGTGTCGTTGGACGACTGGCTCATGTTCACGTGGTCGTTGGGATGGACCGGCTTCTTCGATCCCATCTCGCCGCCCAGCATCTCGATGGCGCGGTTCGAGATCACCTCGTTGGTGTTCATGTTGGATTGTGTGCCGGAGCCCGTCTGCCAAACCGACAGCGGGAAGTGTTCGTCGAGCTTGCCGTCGATCACTTCCTGCGCGGCTTTGACTATGGTCTCGCCGATCTTCGGATCCAGATGGCCGAGCTTCATGTTCACTTCCGCGGCCGCGCGCTTGACGATGCCCAGCGCCCGCACGATGGAGAGGGGCTGCTTCTCCCAGCCGATCCTGAAATTGTGCAAGGAGCGTTCGGCCTGCGCGCCCCAATATTTGGAGGCGTCCACTTCGATGGGGCCGAAGGTATCGGTTTCGGTGCGGGTCTTGGTCATGGTCGGGCCGTGCAGATTTCCGCCCGTGGATTAGGTCCGGCAGGGGCAAAAGTCCATGCGGCGCGGGGCGGCGCTACTTCTTGCGGAAGGCGTCCAGGCTGACGACTTCGCCAGGCGCGGCGGGCGACTTTTCCTCGCCCGATTCGGCGGGGGGCTGCTCGCTCTTGGCCGGCTGGGTGAGCGGCGTGGGTGCGGAGAGCGGCGTGGGCGCGGGCGCAGAAAGCGGCTTGAGTTCGCCATCTTCATCCACTTCGCGAAATTGCAGGCCGAAGGCAACACCGGGATCGGCGAATTGCGTGAGCGCGGCGAACGGGATGGTGAGCGTCGCCGGAACTTTCTTGAACGACAGCGTCACTTCGAAATGATTGTCCTTCACCTTCAGTCCCCAGAACTGGTGCTGAAGAATGATCATCATCTCTTCGGGATATTGCTCGCGCAGGAAGTCCGGAATCTCGACGCCGGGAAAACCGGTCTTGAAGGTGATGCGGAAGTGATGCGCGCCGACGAGGCCCTGCTTCTCGATGCGACGCAAGGCTTCGCGCACGACGCCGCGCAATGCGGAATCCGCCAAAGCCTGATAGCCGATAAAGTCCTTCGCCATGTCGCTCCTATTGGCGGTGACACTAATAGGGGCGAATGACGAGTCAACGCTGCGATGCGCAAATTGTCAGAGCGTCTGCAAAGCCTGTGGTGACCAAGGCGTTAGCTGATCCACATGGCCGGCACGGACTTTCTTGGGCCAGTCCGCGTTGACAATCAGAGCGCGGCCCACAGCGACAAGATCGAAATCCCCGCGTTCCAGCATTTTGACGAGACCGGCCAGATGCGCGCCCGTATCGAGGTCGGCATTGGCGGTGAAGCCATTGGTGATGAAGTCACCGTTCAGGCTTACCGATCCGACTGTGATCGTCGGCACACCGGATATTTTCTTCGTCCACCCGGCAAGGTTCATGTCCGATCCGGTTTCGGAAAACTCCGGTTCCCAGAAGCGGCGCGTCGAACAATGGAACATATCCACGCCCGCCTTGGTGAGCGGGGTGAGGAAACCTTCCAACTCTTGTGGGGTATGCGCGAGACGGACGGAGAAATCCTGCTGTTTCCATTGCGAGAAGCGCAGCAGGATGGGGAAGTCGGGTGATGTGGCCGCGCGGACGGCTTTCACGATCTCGACGGCAAAATTTGTGCGTTGCGCAAGATCGCCGCCGAACCTGTCGGCACGTTCGTTGGTGCCGTCCCAGAAGAACTGATCGATGATGTAGCCGTGCGCGCCGTGGATCTCCACACCGTCGAAGCCGATGGCCTGCGCGGCGCGCGCGGCATTGGCGAAGGCCTCGATCGTTTCATCGATGTCCTTGGTGGTCATCGGCTCGCCGATCTTTTTGCCGGGACGCGACTGGCCCGAGGGACTCTTGCTCGGCACGTCAGGGTAGGGGCCGCTGCCATTGTGGCGCACGACGCCCTGGTGCCAGAGTTGCGGCATGATGTGTCCGCCCGCCGCCTTCACCTCCTTGAGCACGTTGGCCCAGCCGGCCAGTGCCTTTTCGCCGAAGAAGGACGGAATATTGGGATCGTTGGAGGCGGATTTCTCCACCACCGTACCTTCCGTGAGGATGAGGCCGACGCCGCCTTCGGTGCGCGCCCGGTAATAGGCCGCAACGTTATCGCCGGGAATCTGGTCCGGCGATTTCGAGCGCGTCATCGGCGCCATGACGATGCGGTTGGGAAGCGAGAGGTTCTTCAGCTTGTAGGGCCTGAAGAGAAGGTCGGTGTTTGTCATCGAAGCCTCGATAGGAAATAGCGGTCGCGCGAACGCAACCACGCGCCGAGGTGTCTGACAAGAGAAGCTGGGCTTGTTGCAGATGGCTGGGTCGCTTCGCTCGCTGCCCGGCCAGGACGATGTTCTAAAGTGGAGGGGCTTCTGTTGCCCGGCGCCCCTCCGAGCCGCGCTTACCTATTAGGCAGCGAGGGCCATTTCATTGTCGTTGGCACCTATACAGACAGCCCGATAACGGCGGATACCATACCGAGCGAAAGGAACAGCCTTTACACGTCTGTCGATCCTGTTTCGCCCCCACAGATATCCTCCTCCGCACGAGGCTTCGAAGGACATTTGGTGGAGGCGCCGGGTACCGCCCCCGGGTCCAGTCCGCTTATTACGCAGCCGTTTATCGCCATAGTCCGGTTGCCCGGACCCGCTAAATATAGGTGCTGTCTCTTAATTTTTGAAGGCGTCCCAAAGCCCTGCAACCGGTTGTGGACATTGGGTTCGGCAAAAAGAAATTTGCAGATTGCGGAGGCGCGGGCGCGATAAAGTGGCGGCGGATTCGGAAAAAGCCGCCATGCGCCAATATCACGACCTGATGGAAACCGTGCTCAAAAAGGGCGTGGAGAAACGCGACCGCACGGGTACCGGCACGATTTCTGTTTTTGGTCACCAGATGCGTTTCGATCTGTCGGAAGGTTTTCCGATGGTCACGACGAAGAAGCTGTTTCTGAAAGCCATCGTCTATGAATTGTTGTGGTTTCTGACCGGCGACACCAACATCAAATATCTGAAAGACCATGGCGTCAGCATCTGGGACGAATGGGCGGATGCGAATGGCGAGCTGGGACCGGTTTACGGTCATCAATGGCGGTCATGGCCCTGCGAGCATGGCGCCATCGACCAGATCGCGAATTTGATTGCCGACATCAAGAAGAACCCGGACTCGCGGCGGCTGATCGTGACGGCGTGGAACCCGGCGGATGTACCTAAGATGGCGCTGCCGCCCTGCCATTGCCTGTTCCAGTTCTATGTCGCGAATGGAAAGTTGAGCTGTCAGCTTTACCAGCGCTCGGCCGACATCTTCCTCGGCGTGCCGTTCAACATCGCAAGCTATGCGCTGCTGACGATGATGGTGGCGCAGGTGACGGGGCTGAAGCCTGGCGAGTTCATCCATAGCTTCGGCGACGCGCATCTCTATCTGAACCATCTGGATCAGGCGCGCGAGCAACTGTCGCGCAAGCCTTATCCGCTGCCGGTCATGCGCATCAATCCGGACGTAAAAGACATCTTCGGTTTCCGGTACGAAGACTTCAACCTGGAGAACTACCAGGCGCATCCGCATATCAAGGCGGAAGTCGCGGTCTAGAAAACAAAAAGCCCGGAAGTTTCCTTCCGGGCTTTTCGCGTTCAGGAGATGCGGCCTAGTAGAACTGGCCGTACACCACTTCGAGAATTTCGCCGGTGTAACGGTCGATCAGGATCGCGTCACTGCCGTAGCGCACCCACACGGTACCTGGCGGCGGATAAGCCAACCCATAGTAGGAATAGTCGCTGATCCAGTAATTTCTTCCCCAGAAGAGCGACGGCAGCGTCATGCCGAACGTCCAGCGTCGGTAAGAATGGCCGCTTGGCCAGCGCCACGCACTGCCGCGGTAGCGATAGTGGCGCTGCGCCTGGACGTCGCGCCGATTGTATCGGCCCTGCCAGCTTCCGCGATTGTCACGGCGGTTGTTGTTGTTCCAATTGCTGCTGTTGTTGCCGCGGTAGTTGTTGTTCCAATTGCTGCCGTTGTTGCCGCGATTGTTGTTGTTCCAATTGCTGCTGTTGTCGCGTTGGTTGCTGCTGCGCGCGTTGTTGTAAGGACGGTTGTTGTCACGACGGTTGACATTGGCCCGATTGGTATCGGGCCGGTAGGTGTTGGTGGCGCGATTGTTGTTCTGGCGTTCGCGCTGGTTGCGCGCGGTCGCATCGCGCACGGCTTGCTGATATACGGCCGCCGGCGACTGGGTCGTCGCGTTGCCGGGGGTTATTCTTTGATGTGGCGGGACGACGGGCTTCGCCGCTGGCGCGGCCTGTGGTGCGCTTTGGGTTCCACGGTTGTGGTCGCCTTTGCCGTGCCCCTTATCTTGATGGTCTTGGGCAAGGGCCGGAGACGCCAAAGCAAGCGCCACGGCTGCTGCTGAAATGAGAAATAGCTTCATGGAATATCCCTTTTCTATGGGAATGGGTGCCCACACCCGCATGCAATAGGTGAAGCGGCAAAAAGTTCCATCGGGTTTACCATTTGGTGCGGCGCACATAAGGTCCGCGGCGGATAATTGGCGGGAAACATGGAAAATTTTTCGATTCGAAGAGCGGTGCGCGGCGACGAGGGTGTTGTGCTCGCTCTGCTGCGCGATCTGGCGGATTATGAAAAGCTGCTGGACAAGTTTCACATCACGGTCGAGGTGATCGCGCGCGATTATTTCGGGACACAGCCATTGCTGAATTGCGATCTGGCCTTTGAAGGGGACAGGCCCGTGGGCTGCGCGACCTGGTACTGGACCTATCACAGCTTCGCCGCGCGGCGCGGCATCTTCCTCGAAGACCTGTTCGTGCGTCCACAAACGCGCGGCAAGGGATACGGCAAGGCGTTGCTGTCGCATCTAGCGCGCAGCGCGCTCGAAGCCGGTGGCGGACAGGTGGAATGGGAAGTGCTGGACTGGAATCAGCCGTCCATCGATTTCTACGAAGGTATCGGCGCCAAGCGGCAGGGCGGATGGCATACCTATCGCCTTGAAGATGTGGCGCTGAAGAAGATGGGTTCGTGAGCGCGATCATCTCGTTTGTTCTGGCGCGTGCCGACAATGGCGTGATCGGCGTCAACAACGCCATTCCGTGGCGCATTCCGGAAGACATGAAATATTTCAAGGCGGTTACAATGGGTAAGCCTATCGTGATGGGCCGCAAGACCTGGGACAGCTTTCCGCGAAAGCCACTACCGGGCCGCACCAATATTGTCATCACGCGCGATACACATTGGCGCGCCGAGGGCGCGGTGGTGGCGCATTCGCTGGATGAGGCGCTGGCGAAGGCACAAAACGAAAATCCGGGCGAGATTGCAATCATCGGCGGCGCGGAGATCTATAACCTCGCCTTGCCACGAGCGAACCGCGTCTATCTGACCGAAGTTCACATGGATGCAGCAGGCGATGTGTCCATGCCGGCCTTCGATGGCGCGCATTGGCGCGAGACCGCGCGCGAGGATCACGTAACGGCAGACAATCTTCGTTACAGCTATGTGACCCTTGAGAGGCGCTAGCCTCTTGCGCGGAACGGGAAGGGCGTTAGCCTTCGCAAAACGCTATAAAGGGGAACGCCCATGAATTTTCGCGAAGTCGCGACCGGCCTGAAATTTCCGGAAGGTCCTGTGGCGATGGATGATGGTTCGGTCATCGTCGTCGAGATTGCTTCCAAAAAAATCACGCGCGTCAGGAAAGACGGCAAGACGCAGACCGTCGCGAAGGTTGAAGGCGGCCCCAACGGTCTCGCCATCGGTCCTGATGGCGCCCTCTATGTCTGCAACAATGGCGAGAACTTCACCTACACCAAGCGGATGGGGTTGCTGATCCCCGGCCACGCGCCGAAAACCCACAAGGGCGGCTGGATCGAGCGCGTGAACATCTCGACCGGAAAATCCGAGCGCCTTTACGAGAAATGCGAAGGCGAGCGCCTGATCGCACCGAACGACATCGTGTTCGACGAGGTGGGTGGCTTCTGGTTTACCGATCACGGCACCACGACGGAAAAATACCGCAGCCATGGGGCTCTCTATTACGCAACGGCGAACGGCAAGAAGATCACACAGGCCTTGCGCGAACTGATCACGCCCAATGGCGTCGGCCTCTCGCCGGACAACCGCACCGTCTACTACGCGGAAACCTTCACAGGCCGTCTCTACAGCCTGCCGCTGGAAAAGCCCGGCAAGGGCAATCGCGTGGAAGGCTTCACGCCCGGCGTGTTCGTGAACAACTTCCCCGGCATCGCCTATTTCGATTCACTCGGCGTGCAGGCCGATGGCGGTGTGTGCTGCGCGACAATCCTCGCGGGCGGCATTACGACGTTCTGGCCGGGCAGCAAGAAAGTGCGCCACACGCCGATCCCCGATCCGCTCGTCACCAATATCTGCTGGGGCGGCAAGAACATGAAGACAGCTTATATTACCTCGTCCGGCACCGGGCGTCTGCTTGCCGCCGACTGGCCGTCCGCCGGTCTTCGTTTGAATTACAACGCTTAAAACCCGAAGGAGATTTCATGCGTTCGTTTTTGATCGCTGCTTCGCTTGCCGCCTTGTCGGTGACCGCAGCTTTCGCCGCAGACGACAGCACCATCGCCACGCGCTTCGGCAACACCGTCGTCGCCAAAGGCGGCTTCGGCGAAGTGCATCTGTATTTCAATGCGGATCACAGCTTCACCGGCAAGGTTGTGTCGATGAATTATGGGCTGAAAGGCACATGGAAGATCGACGACGACAATCTTTGCCTCACTTACGATCCGGCGCCGCCGGGCATGACCAATCCATCCTGCGCGCCGATTGCCGCGCACAAGGTTGGTGAGACCTGGACCGCCAATGGCCGCACGGTCAGCCTTGTGCAGGGCATTCAATAGCTAGTGCAGGAATAAACTAGGCGCCCTGCCTTGCAGGGGGTCGCGCCGCGCCCATATCCAAAGGCACGGGGCGTTTTTCCCGTTTGTCGAAAACTGGGGAATTTCATGAAGCGCATTCTTCTTGGCGCCGTGGCGGCTCTTGCCGTCGCGACGGGCGCCCATGCCGATCCGTTCGCCGTCGCCTACGGCAACACGGTCACGCAGACCATGAACGGCAAAACCACCATCATCTATGTGAACGCCGACAAGACTTGGGAGCAGCACGCCGACGGCAAGGTCGTGAAAGGCACTTACAGCTGGAAAGACGATAAGACCGCGTGCTTCACGGTCACCGATCCCGCGCCGGCCGATCCGTCGAAGGCGACAAACTGCAACGCCATCGAAGGCGATCACAAGGTCGGCGATAGCTGGACGGAGCAGCTTCCGAACAATGCCGGCACGATCAATATGTCGATCACCGCGGGGCGAAGCTAAGCCTCACGCCGAAGGCTGTGCCGGCACCAGATCGAATTCGATGGTGATGCGCTGGCCTTCGCCGTTGTAGCGGCGCTCGCCGCGCGGCTGCCAGGATGGATGGAGCACGATCATGCCCGAGGAGGGCCGGATCGTCTCCGTCTGCCCGGCGGTGCCGCCGCCGGGAATACGGAACGCAAGCTGCGGCGCGACCATCGCGGGCAAGGCGCCACGGGGATCGGACAGTTCCACTTCGCCACCCAGCGCGACATCATCGGATTTGTTGTAGCCGTCATCGACAAAATAGACGCCGGACCAGAACGCGCCGGGCCGCGCCGCGAGCGCGCCATATTCGCCTTTTTGACGAACGACGCCGCAAGCAGTGATCTGCCAGTCGATGGTGACGCGTCCGCCTGCGCGCGTAGCCGTCATGCTATCTGCCAGCTCGCGCAGCACGCGGAACAGGGTCTGTCCGGCGTTACCACCCCAGCTTGCGAGATCATTGTCCGAGCGCCAGCCCTCTTCGTGCGTGCCGGCCGCGCTGGCGAAACGCTGCGTGATGAGCGCGCGCAGATCCACGTTCACTTCATTCGCAACCGGAAGGAAGTGAATGCAGGACGGCGTGGCGAATGTGCTTTTGACCTGTGGCTTTGGCGTGGCCATGCTTTTCCCCGAACGGAAAACTATTCTATTACAATTTTCGGCGCCTGGCGCGAGGGCGCGGCAATCTTCTGCGCAACTTGAGCGGCGATTGCAAGGAAAGCTTGCGCCTCTACTCCATTTGGATGTGACGCAACGACGGGTGATCCCGCATCTGATGTTTCGCGGATCAAAGGAACAAGCGGAATTTCGCCGAGGAATGGCGTCTTTGTCTTCTCCGCTTCGGCGCGTGCGCCGCCATGACCGAAGATGTGCGCTTCATGACCGCAATGTGGGCAGATGAACACACTCATGTTCTCGACAATGCCCAGAACCGGCACTTGCGTCTTCTCAAACATGGCGATGCCTTTGCGCGCATCGATAAGTGCAATGTCCTGCGGCGTGGACACGATTACCGCGCCTTTCAAGGGGACGCGTTGCGCGATGGTAAGCTGCGCATCGCCCGTTCCCGGCGGCATGTCGATCACAAGGACGTCAAGTGGCGCCCACGCGACATCGTTCATCATCTGCGTCAGCGCGGATTGCACCATCGGCCCGCGCCAGATCATCGGTGACTCTTCGGCGACGAGAAATCCGATCGACATGGCCTTGATGCCGAACTTCTCGATGGGCTGAAGCCTGTGGCCGTCGCTTTCGGGTTTGTGCGTGATGGCGAGCAGGCGCGGCACGGACGGGCCGTAGATATCGGCGTCCAGAAGGCCGACTTTCAGGCCCAGTTTCGCCAGTCCCAGCGCCAGATTCACCGCGACCGTGGACTTGCCAACGCCGCCCTTGCCGCTTGCGACCGCGATCACGCTTGCCACGCCTTCGATGCCCGATGGTTTGGGCGGCTGCGGCGATGGTGCGTGGGCGTGTCCATGCGCCTGTTGCGCGCTTGGTTTCTGCGCGCGCGGATTCTGATAAACGGTGCGCGCATTTGGCGGCTCGCTATGCGCGGTAAGCACCGCCGTCACCGACAGTACACCCGGCAATGCATGAACCGCATCTTCCGCCGCCTTGCGCAGCGGCTCGGAGGTGCGACCGCGTTCCGGCGCGACTTCCACCGAGAAGCCGACATGGCCGTCGCGCACGACAAGGCCCTGTATCAGTCCGGCTTCGACAACGCTCTTGCCGCTCGCAGGATCGGTGACGCGGGCGAGCGCGTTCAAAACATCGTCCCGTGTCACGGCCATGTCGTCCTCAATACGGTCTTATGCGCGAGACTTGCGCTGACCGGCTTCGTTGCACCCTAGGGAAGTTGCTCATATAAACGCGGGAGCCGCGAAAACCAACCGCGGCCGGTGCAAACCCGTTCCTCGAACGCAGTGAAATCATGCCCTGGGGCAATCAATCAGGCGGAAATAACGCAGGGTCGCGCGGCCCTTGGGGCAGCGGCCCTTCGCCGGGCGGCGGCGGCAATCGCCCCAACGATTTTGAGGACATGTTGCGCCGCTTCATGGCGCGCCTGCGCGAGATGCTGCCGAACGAAGGCTGGACCATCGGCACCATCGCCGTGATCGGCGCCGGTGTTGTCGGGCTTTGGCTTCTGACCGGATTGTATTTCGTCAGCACGCATGAACAAGGCGTCGTGCTGCGCTTCGGCAAATTCCAGTCGCTGACGGGACCGGGCCCGAACTATCACCTGCCGTGGCCGATCGAGACGGTGGAACTGCCGGAAGTCACCACCACGCACCAGATCAACATCGGCTATCAGCAGGTGGGCGAAGGCGACGAAGCGCATAATGAAGACGTCGCCGAGGAAAGTCTGATGCTCACCGGCGACGAGAACATCGTCGATGTGAACTTCACCGTCTATTGGGTGATCAACAACGCCGCCGATTATCTCTTCAATGTCGAAAAGCCCGACGACGCCATCAAGGCCGTTGCCGAGAGTGCGATGCGCGAAGTGGTCGGCCAGAACCAGATCGGCCCGATCCTTACCGAAGATCGCGGCCCGGTGGAAAACCAGGTGCGCGAGTTGATGCAAAAGACGCTGGTGTCCTATCGCATCGGCGTGACCATCACCGGCGTGAAGATGCAGAACGTCGATACGCCCGATCAGGTGCGCGATGCCTATCGCGACGTGCAGGCGGCGCGCGCCGATCAGGAGCGCATGCGCAACGAGGCGGAAGCCTACGCCAACAAGATCATCCCGGAAGCGCGGGGCGAGGCGGCGCAGATCGTCCAGCAGGCCGAAGCCTATCGTCAAAAGGTGATCGCGGAAGCCGGCGGCGAAGCCAAGAAGTTCGACAGCGTGCTGGCCGAATACCGCAAGGCGCCGGAAGTCACCCGCAAGCGCATGTACATCGAAACGATGAGCCAGGTTTATAGCAGCGTGAACAAGGTGATCGTGGACGAGAACGCGGCCAAGAACATTATTCCCTATCTGCCGCCGCAGACCTTCGGCAAGGCGACGGAAAGCGTGACAGTGACCGCACCGCCGCCCGCCGCCGCATCCTCGGCTGCGACGGCGACGGAAAACGGTGGAGGCACGCCATGAACCGCGTTCCTCTCATCGGCGCCGGCATTGTCGCCGTTCTTGTGATCCTGTTCGCGATGTCGTGCTTCTACACGATCAACCAGACCGAACAGGCCGTGCTGCTGCAGTTCGATGCGCCGCGCGAAGTGGTCACCGAACCTGGCCTGCATGCGAAGATTCCATGGGTGCAGCAGGTCGAATATATCGACAAGCGCCTGCTCAACCTCGATGCGCCCGCCGAAGAAGTCATCGCGCAGGACAAGAAGCGCATGGTGGTGGACGCGTTCGCGCGCTGGCGCATCGTCGATCCGCTGCGCTTCTACCAGACGCTTACCAACACCGACATCGCGCAAACGCGGCTCGCGCCGATCCTGAGTTCCGACGTGCGCCAGGTTCTGGGCTCGCATGATTTCGCCGTCGTGCTCTCCGGCGAGCGCTCGCAACTGATGCGCGACATTCGCGACAACATGAATCATGAAACCGGCCAGTTCGGCATCGAGATCGTGGACGTGCGCATCCGCCACGCCGACCTGCCGCCGCAGAACAGCGCCGCGATCTATGCCCGCATGCAGCAGGAGCGAAAGCGCGAAGCCTTCCAGTTCCGCGCCGAAGGCTCGGAGATCTCGCAGCGCGTGAAGGCGCGCGCCGAGCGCGAGGTCACGGTCATCACCGCTGACGCCACGCGCCAGTCCGAAATCCTGCGCGGCCAGGGCGATGCCCAAAAGACCAAGATTCTGGGCGATGCCTACGGACAGGATCCGGACTTCTTCGCCTTCTACCGCTCCATGCAGGCCTACCAGGACTCGCTGAGCGGCAGTTCCACCACCATGGTCCTGTCTCCGAACAGCGAGTTCTTCCGCTATTTCGGCGCGCCGCAACCGGCCGGCGGGGCCAAGAAGAAATAGCCGAAACCCCTTTGCCGGCCGGAACATTGCGGCAGGAAAACCACGCTACGAGAATGTCATCGTGTGGGGGTTGTGCGCGGCCCGCCATGATATATTTGCAGGAGGCCGCAGCCTTCGTGCCGTCTGTGGCGTTTCGGGGTTAGTCATGCGTTTTCAGCCATTCCGTTTCCTCCGTGCCGCTCTGGCCGCCATTTTCGCGCTCGCGGCGCCGATGACGCTCGCGCCAGCCGCTTTCGCGCGGCCCGCGCCAGATAGTTTTGCCGATCTCGCCAATCAGCTGCTGCCGGTGGTGGTGAACATCTCCACCACGCAGACCGTGTCGCCGACGACGGCGTCGGGTCAGCCGCAGCTGCCGTCCGACCTGCCGCCGGATTCGCCGCTGCGCCAGCTGTTCAAAGACTACATGGACAAGAACAAGAACCAGCCGCGCCACATCACCTCGCTCGGCAGCGGCTTCATCATCGATCCCACCGGGATCATCGTCACCAACAATCATGTGGTCGAAGACGCCGATGAGATCACCGTCACGTTGAATGACGGCACATCGTTGCCCGCCAAACTCATGGGCCGCGACGAGAAGACCGATCTGGCCTTGCTCAAGGTCATTCCGAAGAAGCCGCTGCCGGCGTCTCATTTCGGAAATTCCGACAAGGCACGCGTCGGCGATTGGGTGATGGCGATCGGCAATCCCTTCGGCCTCGGCTCGACGGTGACGACGGGCATCGTGTCCGCGCGCAATCGCGACATCGCCGCCGGTCCCTATGACGATTTCATCCAGACCGACGCGCCGATCAATCGCGGCAATTCTGGCGGCCCGCTGTTCGACATGGACGGCAATGTCATCGGCGTGAACTCGGCGATCTTTTCGCCGACGGGCGGCTCGGTCGGCATCGGCTTTGCGATCCCGTCCAACATGGTGCGCGATGTCATCACGCAGCTGGAGAAATACGGCTCGGCGCGCCGCGGCTGGCTGGGCGTGCGCGTACAGAACCTCACGCCCGATCTCGCCGAAGGCATGGGCATCACCGGATCGAACGGCGCGCTGGTCGCGGACGTCACCGATGGCGGACCGGCGGACAAGGCCGGCATCAAGAACGGCGATGTCATCGTCTCCTTCGACGGCAAGCCGGTGCCGGACAGCCGCGCGCTGCCGCGCGAAGTGGCGGACACAGCGGCCGGAAAAGCGGTGAACATCGATGTCATTCGCGGCGGCAAGAAACAGACGCTCCATGCCGTCGTCGCCAAGCTGCAGAATGATGACGACAGCAAGCCCAAGCCGCCCGCGCCGCCCGCGAAAGCCGCGCCCAAATCGCCACGACTGGGGCTTTCGCTGGCGCCGCTCGACGATGCGGCGCGCGCGAAATACAAATTGCCGAAAGATGCAAACGGCGTCGTCGTCGCCAGCGTCGATCCGGCCGGACCCTCCGCCGACAAGAATTTCCGCCCCGGCGACATCATCGTTCAGGTGCAGACACAGATCGTCAAATCGCCAGATGACGTGAACAAGCTTGTCGACGACAGCGTCAAGGCCGGCAAGAAGGTCGTGTTGCTACTGGTAAGTCGCGGTGGCGATCTGACCTATGTCGCGGTGCGTCCGGGCTGATCAGCCTTCGACGATCTCCGCGTCGGAATAGCCCTGCAGGTAAAGCAGCGCGCGCAGATCGCCATTTTTGATCGCAGCCCCCGCCGCTTCCGCGACGATCTGCTTGGCGTGATAGGCGACGCCGAGGCCCGCATACTGGATCATCGACAGATCGTTCGCGCCGTCGCCGACGGCCAGTGACTCGTCCGGCGTGATCTTCAACTTGTCGATTTCCGCCTTTAGAGCCGCCAGCTTGGCTTCGCGGCCGAGGATCGGTTCTTTCACCAAGCCGGTGAGGCGGCTGCCGTCATCCAGAAGCGTGTTCGCCTGATTGTCATCGAAGCCCGCGTCCTTCGCGACGCGTTCGGTGAAATAGGTGAAGCCGCCGGAGACCAGGCTGGTGCGCGCGCCGTTTTTCTTCATCGTGGCGACCAGCGCCTTCGCGCCCGGATTGAGTTTCACGCGTTCCTTGTAAGTCCGCTCCAGCGCGGTCAGCGCGAGCCCCTTCAGCAACGCTACGCGTTCGCGCAAGGCTGGTTCGAAGGCGATCTCACCGTTCATCGCCTGCTCGGTGATAGCGGCGATCTGCGGCTTCAGATGCGCCATGTCGGCCAGCTCATCGAGGCATTCGCAGCCGATGATGGTGGAATCCATGTCGGCAACGAGGAGCTTCTTGCGGCGGTGTGCGGGCGACAGCACGTTCACGTCCACGCCTTCGCCCGCATGGACGAAGCCCCGCGGCAGGATTTCCACGAGCTCGGGCGAGGCGAAGGTCACCGAAATGTCGCAGGCGCGCTCCGGCGACAGCCAGACGGGCGCACCCACGGTGCCACTGGATTTGAAGTCGCGCGTTATCTTGCGCACAACGTCATGAATTCGCGTGACGCCTTCGGCTGCTATAACGCTGACGATCAGAGAGTCGCTCATTGCATGAAAGAGTTTCAAAATGGCCGTTGACGCGGTGCTTATCGCAGGGCCGACCACCAGCGGCAAGTCGGCGCTGGCGCTGGCCCTGGCTGAGGAGATCAACGGCGCGGTCATCAACGCGGATTCGATGCAGGTCTATACCGAGACGCGCATCCTGACCGCACGACCGACGGACGAAGACACGTCGCGCGCGCCGCATCTGCTTTATGGCCATGTCAGCGTGAACGAGACCTATTCCGCCGGGCGCTACCAGGCGGAAGCGGCGCATGCGCTGCGCACCACGCGCGAGTCCGGCCGGGTTCCGATCTTTGCCGGTGGGACCGGCATGTATTTTGGTGTTTTGACCGAAGGGCTCGCGCTCGTTCCCGCCATTCCGTCCGGCGTGCGCGCAGCGGCGGAAGCGCGGCGCAATGACATCGGTCCCGAAGCGTTTCATGCCGAACTGAGCAAGCGCGATCCCGTGGCAGGCGAAAAACTGCGCGCCAGCGACACGCAGCGCACCTTGCGCGCCTGGGAAGTGTTCGAGGCGACGGGGCGTGCGCTATCGGAATGGCAGCAGGAGATGAGCGAGCCGTTGCTGACGAACATGAATGTCGCGCGCTTCATCATCTCGCCGCCGCGCGACGTGCTGCATCAGCGCATCAATCACCGCTTCGATGCGATGCTCGCTGCCGGCGCGATGGAAGAAGCGACCGCGTTGGAGAACCCATCGTCCACCGCCGCAAAGATCCTAGGTCTGCGCGAGTTGCGCGCCGCAGCCGAGGGCACCCTCTCGCTGGAGGAGGCCGTGGCGCAGGCCAAAGCCCGCACCCGGCAATACGCCAAGCGCCAGATGACCTGGTTCCGGCACCGTATGGCCGGTTGGAATTGGGCCGAAGCGCAAGAATTGAGCAATATTCTTCCGTTATTGATGGACGCAGCAGCGTGAAATTGCTTGACGGGCTCAAAAACCGCCTTTAGCGTTCGCAGCTGCAATAAGGGGCAGGGCATGAACCTCGCACTCGTAATTATTGGTGGGCCGCTGACTGGGCCGGGATAATTCCCGGATTTCCTGGATGGCGGCGTTTGATCAAGGGGCGGCAACGCCCCTTTCGCTTTTCTAACGCCTCGGATGGACGACATGGACCGTGACGGAACAGAACTGAAGATGGCCCCGCCCAAAGCGGCAGTGGGCGCGCTCGAGCTGAGCGGTGCGGAGACGGTCATTCGCGCGCTCAAGGATCAGGGCGTGAAGCATATTTTCGGCTATCCGGGCGGCGCCGTGCTTCCGATTTACGATGCGATCTTCCAGCAGGAAGACATCGTTCATGTGCTCTGCCGCCATGAGCAGGGCGCGACACATGCCGCCGAAGGTTATGCCCGCTCCACCGGCAAGCCCGGCGTGGTGCTGGTGACGAGCGGCCCCGGCGCAACGAACGCGGTGACGGGCCTCACCGATGCGCTTCTCGATTCCATTCCACTGATCGTGATCTGCGGACAGGTGGCGACACATCTCATCGGCACGGATGCATTCCAGGAAGCCGATACCGTCGGCATCACACGCGCCTGCACCAAGCACAACTGGCTGGTGAAGGATGTGGATGATCTGCCGCGTGTGATGCATGAAGCGTTTCAGATCGCGACCACAGGCAGGCCCGGCCCTGTCGTGATCGACATCCCGAAAGACGTGCAGTTCAAGAAAGGGCCGTATGTCGGCCCCGCGTCAGTGAAGCACCGCACCTATCGCGTGAAGAGCGATCCGGATCTTGGCCAGATCGTGAAGGCCATCGAGCTGATGGCGAACGCGAAGAAGCCGCTGTTCTACACCGGTGGCGGCATTATCAATTCCGGGCCGGTGGCGAGCAAATTGCTGCGCGAACTGGTGGCGCTGACGGGATTTCCCGTCACCTCCACGCTCATGGGATTGGGCGCGTTCCCCGCGTCGTCGCCGGAATGGCTGGGTCTTGTCGGCATGCACGGCACCTATGAAGCCAATCACGCGATGCACGATTGTGATGTGATGATTTGCTTGGGCGCGCGCTTCGACGATCGCGTGACGGGCAAGATCGATCTCTTCTCGCCGGACTCCAAAAAGATCCATCTCGACATCGATCCCTCGCAGATAAACAAGAATGTGCGCGTGGATGTGCCGATCGTGGCCGATGCCGCCAAGGCGCTGAAAGAGATGCTGCATTTCTGGAAGACGCATAAGAAGCAGGTGGATGCCGCCGCGCTGAAAGACTGGTGGAAGCAGATAGATCAGTGGCGCGCGAAGAAGTCGCTCGACTATAAAACCTCGACCAAGCTCATCAAGCCGCAATACGCCATCGACCGACTTTATGAGCTGACGCGCGGCCGCAACGTCTTCATCACCACCGAAGTCGGCCAGCACCAGATGTGGGCAGCACAGCGCTTCAAATTCGAGGAGCCGAATCGTTGGATGACGTCCGGCGGCCTCGGCACGATGGGTTATGGCCTGCCGGCGGCGGTGGGCGTGCAGATGGCGCATCCGGATGCGCTCGTGATCGACATCGCGGGCGAAGCCTCGGTGCAGATGACGATGCAGGAGATGTCCACGGCGGTGCAGTATGACCTGCCGATCAAGATCTTCATCCTGAACAACGAATATATGGGCATGGTGCGCCAGTGGCAGCAGCTGCTGCATGGCGGGCGCTATTCGCACTCCTATTCCGAAGCATTGCCCGATTTCGTGAAGCTGGCAGAAGCCTATGGCGGCATGGGCCTGCGCGCGCAGACGCCGGACGAGTTGGACGCGAAGATCATGGAGATGATCGACAGCCCGAAGCCGGTTCTGTTCGACGTGCGCGTCGATCCGAAAGAAAACTGCTACCCGATGATCCCGTCGGGCAGGGCCCATAACGAAATGATCCTGTCGGATGCGATGGAAGAAGAGACTGTCGTGAGCGACGAAGGGAAGATGCTGGTGTGATGAAAAGGCCCCCTTCGTCTCGCTTCGCTCGACACTTCCCCCGTAAACGGGGGAAGAAAAAGATAGCGCTCACTTTTCCTCCCCCGTTTACGGGGGAGGTGCGCCCGAAGGGCGTGGAGGGGGTGTTGTGAGAGCACCAATCGAACGACACACCATCGCGGTGCTGGTGGACAACGAAGCAGGCGTACTCGCGCGTGTGGTGGGCCTGTTCTCCGGCCGTGGCTACAACATCGAAAGCCTCACCGTGGCCGAGGTGGATCACGCCGCGCACACTTCGCGCGTGACCGTCGTCACCAGCGGCACGCCCGAAGTGATCGAGCAGATCGAGGCGCAACTGCGCCGCCTTGTGCCCGTGCATTCGGTGGTGAACTGGACGACCGCCGCGCCGGGCATCGAGCGCGAGATGGCGCTCGTGAAGGTCGCCGGTACCGGCGATAAGCGCGCCGAAGCCCAGCGCATCAGCGCCATCTTCCGCGCGCATATCGTGGATACGACGCATAACAGCTTCGTCTTCGAGATCACCGGTGCCCCGGAGAAGATCGACAATTTCGTTGATTTGATGCGGCCGCTTGGCCTTGTCGATGTGTCCCGCACCGGTGTCGCCGCCATATCGCGCGGCCCCGAGGCGATGTAAAAACTTTCCAGCTATTATTCAGGAGCAGACGAATGCGCGTGTATTACGATCGGGATACCGATCTGAATTTCATCAAGAACAAGAAGGTTGCCGTCATCGGCTTCGGATCGCAGGGCCATGCCCATGCGCTCAACATGCGCGACAGCGGCGTGAAGGACGTTGTCATCGCGGCGCGCGAAGGCGCCTCGGCCGAGAAGGCGAAAGCTGCGGGCTTCAAGGTGATGAACGTCGCCGATGCCGCCAAATGGGCGGACGTGATGATGATGGTCACGCCGGATGAGTTACAGGCGGACATCTACAAGGACGATCTGGTCAGGAACATGAAGCAGGGTGCGGCGCTGATGTTCGCGCATGGCTTCAATGTGCATTTCCGCCTGATCGAGCCGCGCAAGGATCTGGATATCCTCATGGTCGCGCCCAAAGGCCCCGGCCACACCGTGCGCAGCGAATACCAGAAGGGCGGCGGCGTGCCGTGCCTCATCGCCGTGCATCAGGATGCGAGCGGCAACGCGCAGGATCTCGGCCTTGCTTACGCCAGCGCCATCGGCGGCGGCCGCGCGGGCGTGATCGAGACGACCTTCAAGGAAGAATGCGAGACCGATCTCTTCGGCGAGCAGTCGGTGCTATGCGGCGGTCTGGTCGAACTCATCCGCGCCGGTTTCGAGACACTGGTGGAAGCGGGCTACGCGCCCGAGATGGCCTATTTCGAATGTCTGCATGAAGTGAAGCTGATCGTGGACCTGATCTATGAAGGCGGCATCGCCAACATGAACTACTCAGTGTCCAACACCGCGGAGTACGGCGAATATGTCACCGGCCCGCGCATCATCACCTCGGAAACGAAAGCGGAGATGAAACGCGTTCTCGACGACATCCAGACCGGCAAATTCGCGCGCGACTGGGTGCTGGAGAACAAAGCCGGGCAGGCGAGCTTCAAGGCCACCCGCGCCAAACACGCCGCGCATCCGATCGAAGACGTCGGCGCCAAGCTGCGCGCCATGATGCCGTGGATCGCCAAGAACAAGCTGGTCGATCAGGCGAAGAATTGAAGAAACAAACGTCCGCCGGATTTTTTCCAGCGGGCGTTTTCTTTTGCACCGTTGAATCAGCGCGCGCCGGCGCGGTTTCTGCCGTTCCCATCACGCACTTCGAAGCGCGCGTGCTCCTTCAAATTGCGCTGCGCGAATTCGTGCGCGTCCTCGCGCGTCTTTTGAATGCACATATGCACGAGGGCGAGTTTGCCGTCGACATGGTAATAGCGAATCTCAAAGTCAGGCATCCCGATCTCCTGCTTTTTCCGATGGTCCATTGGGGTAACGCATCGCATGTGGCGCGGAACGGAACTTTCATTGGCCAAAACGGGGCGAGATGTGGTTGAAATGCGGCACGAAAGTTAATGGAATCGGGCATGAAATTCGGAACGCCGCTGACAGCGAATGCCGTACGCGTGATGCTTCTGGGATCGGGCGAACTCGGCAAGGAAGTCACCATCGAGTTGCAGCGCTTTGGCGTGGAAGTGATCGCGGTGGATCGTTATGCGGATGCGCCGGCGCAGCAGGTGGCGCATCGCGCCCATGTCATCGACATGACGGACGCGAAAGCGTTGCGCGCGCTGGTGGAGAAGGAAAAACCGAACATCATCGTGCCGGAGATCGAAGCCATCGCCACCGATGAGTTGGTGCGGATCGAAGCTGATGGGCTGGCGCGCGTCATCCCCACCGCCTTCGCCACCCACACCACCATGAACCGCGAACGCATCCGCGTGCTGGCGGCGGAAGAGTTGAAGCTGCCGGTATCGCCGTTCGCCTTCGCATCGTCCGGAGCGGCGTTGCAGGCGGCGTGTGACCGCATCGGCTATCCCTGCTTCGTGAAGCCGGTGATGTCGTCATCGGGAAAAGGGCAATCGCGGCTGAAGGCGCGCGGCGATGTGCCGAAGGCGTGGGATTACGCACTCAGTTCCGGCCGCGTGAAATCGGCGCGTGTGATTGTGGAAGGCGAGGTGAAATTCGATTTCGAGATCACGCTGCTCACCGTGCGCGCGAAGGACGGCACACATTTCTGCGAGCCCATCGGGCATCTGCAAGCGGATGGCGACTACATCGAATCCTGGCAGCCGCAGCCGATGAGCAAGGTTGCTCTGGAGAAATCCAAAGCCATCGCCGCGAAGGTGACGGAAGCACTGGGCGGCTGGGGCGTGTTCGGCGTGGAGCTGTTCGTGAAGGGCGATGAGGTGTGGTTCTCCGAATTGTCGCCGCGTCCACACGACACCGGCCTCGTCACCCTGGCATCACAATACCAAAGTGAATTTGCGCTCCATGCCCGTGCGATCCTCGGCCTGCCGGTTTCGACCGAGATGAAATCAGCCGGCGCGTCCGCCGTGATCTATGGGGGAATGGACAAGAAGGGCATCGGCTTCGAGGGTGTGGCGGAGGCGCTGGCCGATCCGCAAGTCGATCTTCGTCTGTTCGGTAAACCCGAAAGCTATGTGAAACGCCGCATGGGCGTGGCGCTGGCGCGCGGCGCGACGATCGATGATGCACAGACGCGCGCTAAGAAAGCGGCGAGTCTGGTTCGCCCGGTTTCTCTCTAGTTAAGTGCGCGTCACCACGACATGCAGTGCATTGTCCGACGCGACGTGGCGCGTGATGCGGTAGCCGAGCGCGGGCAAGTTCAATCCGGCCAGCAGATTTTCGCCACTGCCCATCAGCGTGGGCGCGAAGGCCAAATGCAGTTCGTCCAGCAATTTCGCTTCCAGGTATTGACGGATGGTTGAAGCGCCGCCGCCAACGCGCACATCCTTGCCGTTCGCCGCCTCTTTCGCACGCGACAGCGCTTCGTGGATTCCGCCGGTGACGAAGTAGAACGTCGTGCCGCCTTTCATCGGCAAATCCTTGCGGGGATGGTGGGTGAGCACGAACACCGGCACATGATAAGGCGGCTCGTCGCCCCACCAGCCCTGCCAGCTTTCGTCGCCCCAATCGCCGCGAATGGGGCCGAACATGTTGCGGCCCAAAATCCATGCGCCGATATTCTCAAAGCCGGCCTTTGCGAATTCGTCATCGACGCCGGTCGTTCCGCCGTCCTGTCCGGTCATCTCGCGAAACGTGCGGGTGGGGAAGAACCATTGGTGAAGGGCATGGCCACCCACGCCCATAGGGTGCTCCTGGCTCTGGTCCGGACCACATCCGAAGCCATCTAGTGAGACGCCGTAGGCGCGCACGCACAATTTGGACATCGTTTGTCCTCCCTTGCGAGGCGCAATCCTACTTATCGGATTGTGCAAGCGAAACCACTAATGCGTGATCTTCGCGTCGAGCCAACCGGCAACACTCTCCGGCGTACGTTTATCGGTCTGCCGGTCCACCATCAAATTCGCCTGCTGCATGGTCTTCAAGTCGATGGCGCCGATCAACGGTTTCAGCGCGCCGATCAGTTTCCGGTCATGCGCATGCTTGGCGGAGATCAGCACCACGGCATCGTAAGGCGGCAACGCGTTCTTGGGATCGCGCAACAGTTTCAGATCGTATTGGGCGATGCGGCCGTCGCTGGAGAAGGCGGTGATGGCATCCACGTCGCCACTGGCGGCGGCGCGATAGATGAAGTCGGACTGGTATTGCCGCTGCTTTGCGAAGTGAAAGCCATAGGCTGCCGTAACGGCGCGCCATTCGGGACGCGAGAAGATTTCATAATCTCCGCCAATGGTCATGCCGCCGGCATGCGCCGCGAGATCGGATAGCGTACTGATATGCAGCTCATCCGCATGGACGCGGCGCATCGCGATGGCGTAGGCGTTTTCGAAACCGAGGCTGCCCAGCGCTAGCACCCCATACTTCTTTTGCAGATAAGCGGTCATCTGCGCCATCACCGCGGCGCGACCGGGCTGATCGGTGCGCTTCATCTCATTCGCCCAGATCGTGCCCGAATAATCGACATAGACGTCGATGTCGCCATTGGTCAGCGCGTGGAACGCCACCGTCGAGCCGAGCCCATCGCGCCGCGCCGTGGCGAAGCCTGCGCCGTTCAGGCGCTTCTGCATCAGTGAACCCAGGATGTATTGCTCATCGAAGCTCTTGGTGCCGATGGTGATGGTTTCACCAGCATGGCCGAACAATGGGAACAGGCTAACACCGACGATAACGACGATGCCGCCAAACGCGCTCCACAACCGCCAGCCCGAACGTTTCGCGAAACCGTTTTCCGCGAGTGCCAGCAGGCGATCGATCACCAGCGCCAGCAGCGCCGCCGAGATGCAGCCGAACAGCACCAGCACCCAGTTCTCGGTCTGCAAGCCGGTGAAGATGTAATTGCCCAGGCTTGTCTGTCCGATGGGCGTGGAGAGCGTAGCAGTGCCGATCACCCACACCGCCGCAGTGCGAATGCCCGCCATGATGATGGGCGCGGCAAGCGGCAACTCCACAATGGTGAGCGATTGCCACGGGGTCATACCAGTGGCGCGCGCGGCGCGAATGATTGCCGGATCGAGGCCCGTAAGCCCGGTGATCGTATTCCGCAGCACGGGCAGCATCGAATAAAGTGTCAATGCGAGAAGCGCGGGCAAGAAACCGAGTGCGCGGAAACCGAAGCCGAAAGTGTCGGTCGTAAAGGCCGAGATGATGATGAGCAGCGGATAGAACAGCGCCAGCAGCGCGAGGCCCGGAATGGTCTGCACCACGCTGGCGACAGCGAGCGATGGCCCGCGCAGCCATGCCATCCGATAAGCCGCGATGGCCAGCGGCAGGCTGATGAGCAGGCCGAGCAGGATCGCCGACACGCTCAACAGAACATGCTGGCCCAGGTAGTCGGGCAGATTGGCGAAGCCAGCGCTGAAGAGATCGCTCATGCGCTTTGCATCGCCTTGGCGAGTTTCTCCGCGCGCTGGCGCGGTATTTCAATCAACCTTTTGACGAAATCATCGGCGGGTGCGGCCGCAAGCTCCTTTGGCGTCGTGACCTGCAGCAATGCACCGTCGCGCATCACCGCGATGCGGTCGGCCAGCAGGAATGCTTCTGTCATATCGTGTGTGACGAGGATGGTGGTGAGGCCGAGCTTATCGTGGATCGCACGATAATCCGCCGCCAGTTCGTCGCGGATCAGCGCATCCAGCGCGCCGAAAGGCTCATCCATGAGCATGATCTTTGGGCGGGCGGCGAGGGCGCGCGCCAGCCCCACGCGCTGGCGTTGCCCGCCGGACAGTTGCGCCGGGAAGCGATTGACGATGGCGGCGCTTTCCAGCTGCACAAGCGAGAGAAGCTCGTGTATGCGCGCCTCGATCTCGTTCGCTGGCCAGCCGAGCAGGCGTGGCGTTATGCCTATGTTTTCGCCGACGGTCATATGCGGGAAGAGGCCGACTTCCTGGAACACGAAACCCATCTTGCGGCGCACGGACACCGCATCGCCCGCGCGCACGTCTGCGCCATCGATCAGCACGCGGCCGCTCGTCGGCTCGGTCAGCCGATTGATCATATTGAGCGTGGTCGTCTTGCCGCTGCCGGATTCGCCGATCAACACCAGAAACTCGCCATCGGCCACGCGCAGGCTGACGCCGCGCACGACAGGCGTGCCCGCGCCGAATTGCTTGGTGAGATTTTCGAGTTGGATCATCGCTCCCCGCAGCACGTACTGTTACGCACCACGGCGGCGATTGCAAAGCGCGCTAGGTCGGGTTTTCCAGGCTAAACATCGCCGCGTCGTCGTCATAGGAGAACAGCTCGGCGTAACGCGCCCATCCGATGACGGTGGTCAGCGTTTCGTCTGCGGCCTCTTCCGTCATGTGATCTTCCAGCTCGTCCAGGAAGCGGTTCCACGATGCGGTGTGGCTCTCGCGCTCGTCCAGCACGCGGCGCATATGCGCGGCCAGTGGCACATAGCGAATCAAAAGCCGCGCGAAGATGCGTTTGCGCTCATCGGTCTCTTCGGCGGCGAAACGTTTGCCGGTTTCCGTCAGCTTGATGTCGCCACCTTCGATATCGGCGAGGCGCAACATCTGCATCGCTTCGGCGATGGGGAAGAGTTCGTCCACTTCCAGCGTCAGCTCGGAGGCGAGTTCGGGAAGATCTGCTTTGCCGTTGTAAGGCGCGGCGGCAAGATTCTCGATCAGGCCCGCCATAGAGTTGGCGGAGACGCGATGCAGGATCGTGCCCATCGTTGCGCGCTCGCCCTTCTGTGCGAAGCGTTCGGCGCGGCGGGCGGTCATTTCGACATAGATGCGCTCCACCAGCGCACTGAACGCCGGATCGTTGCGGTCGCGCGGCTGGCGCAGGGGAATCGGAATTTCGCTGACGATCTTGCCGGGATTGGTGGAGAACAGGCATACGCGGTCGCACATCAGAACCGCTTCCTCGATATTGTGCGTGACGAGGATGATGCCTTTCATCGGCAGGTCACCCTCCGACCAGAGTTCGATCAGATCGGTGCGCAGGTTCTCCGCCGTCAACACGTCGAGCGCGGAGAAAGGCTCGTCCATGAGCAGGATGTTCGGATGCACGACGAGCGCGCGTGCGAAACCCACGCGCTGGCGCATGCCGCCGGAAAGCTCGCGCGGATAGGCGCTCTCGTAACCGTCGAGACCGATAAGGTCGATCGCTTCCAGCGCGCGTTTGCGAATCTCGTCTGGCGAAAGCTTCAAGGCTTCGAGGCCAAGCTGCACGTTCTCCAGAACAGTGAGCCAGGGAAACAGTGCGAAGCTCTGGAACACCATGGCGATGCCCTTGGCCGGGCCGTCGATCTCATGGCCAAGGTATTTCGCCGAGCCACTGGTGGGCCCAGACAACCCCGCGATGATGCGCAGCAACGTCGATTTTCCGGAGCCGGAGCGGCCGAGCAGACCAACGATCTCGCCCTGTTTCACGGTCAGGTTCACATCGTCCAGCACCAGCAGTTCGCTGCCGCCGGAGCGCGGGAAGGCGCGGCGGATGTCTTTCAGTTCGAGAAGCGCGTCCATGTTCGTCTCCTCACGTCAGACGGAATTTTCGTTCGGCGTACCAGTATAGCGGACGCCAGAAGATGCGGTTGATGACGCTCACCAGAATGGCCATCACCGCGGTGCCGAGCACAACACGGTGGAAATCGCCGGCCACGCTGGCACGTTGAATATAATCGCCAAGCCCATGCGCGTGCAGCGTCTGGTGCCCCCAATTCACGAATTCGGCCACGATGGCGGCGTTCCACGATCCGCCGGAGGCCGTGATCGCGCCGGTAACATAGAACGGGAACACCGCCGGCAGCGCGATCCTCTTCCACCACAACCAGCCCGTCACGCCAAAATTGTCGCCGGCATCGCGCATGTCGCGCGGCAATCCGCTGGCGCCGGCGATCACGTTGAACAGGATGTACCATTGCGTGCCCAGCACCATCAGGGGCGAGAGCCAGATATCCGGGTTGAGATGGAAGGTGACAATGCCGACCACGACCAGCGGGAACAGAAGATTGGCCGGGAATGCCGCAAGGAACTGCGCAACCGGCTGTACGATGGCCGCGAGTTTGGGGCGCAAGCCCACATAGATTCCGATCGGTGTCCAGATCACGCTGGCTAGCGCGATCAGGACGAAAACGCGGATCATGGTGATGAAGCCGAGCGCGAAAGCGTTCAGCACTTCGCTCATCGGCAATGCAGCGGCGGAGAACTGGAAAATGCGCCATGCCGCGAAGCCCAGCGCCAGAACGATGGCGAGGTACCACACACCGTTGGCGGCCTGCGATACAATCGGCACGGCCGGTGCGTTTGACCGGCCGAAGGACGGCGGCTGCATGCGATACGTCCAGCGCATGAAGCGTTCGAACGGCGCCCCCGCGACATCGAACAGATTCGTTCGCCGGAACATGGTGAGCATCCAGCTTTCGGGTTCGTCTTCGGCTTGTTCCTGATCGACACGAAAACGGAAAGCCCAGGCGACGAGCGGGCGGAACATGAGCTGGTCATAGATCAGGATGACGATCAGCATGGTGCCGATCGCCCAGAAGATCGCGGGAATGTCCCGATGCTCGATGGCCAGTGCAATGTAGGAGCCGACGCCCGGCAAAGCGAAGGACGTGTTGCCCACCGTCACAGCTTCCGCCAGCGTGACGAAGAACCAGCCGCCCGACATGGACATCATCATGTTCCAGATAAGCGAGGGCATGGCGAATGGTACTTCGATGCGCCAGAACCGCGCCCAGCCGTTCAACCCGAACATCCGGCCCGCTTCGATCATTTCCGGCGGAACGGTCCTGAGCGACTGGTAGAAGCTGAAGGCCATGTTCCAGGCCTGGCTGGTGAAGAGGGCGAAGACGCAGACCAGTTCGGCCCCGAAAACCCGCCCCGGCGCCAGCGCCAGGAAGAACACCGTCGTCACCGAAATGAAGCTCAGGATCGGCACCGATTGCAGGATGTCGAGCAGGGGGATGAGCAGGCTCCCGGCGCGCGGGCTTTTGGCGGCCAAGGTCGCGTAGGTGAAGGTGAAACCGAGCGAGACCACCATGGCGATCAGCATCCGCAGCGCCGTTCGCAGCGCATAATCGGGCAGATGTGATGGATTGAGGGACAGTGGTGCGCTGGAGAGGGCGGCCAGTGGCTGGCCCAGCATCCGGCTGGCCTCGGCAAAGGCCACGATAAAGCCCAGGACCAGCACACCGGCCAGCAGATCCCAGCCGCCGGGCAACAGGCGGCGGGCCTCGATCGAGACGGGCGGCAGGATTCTCATATCCGGCGGGCCTTCGAGGGTGGTTGGTCGAATTGCGGGGGCGCGATTCAACGCAAATCGCGCGAGGGGGGTTGAAGCACTCCAAGCTGTTCCGGGGAAGCGATTTTTTGTGAAGCTTCCGATAGCCCGTTGCCGCAGTTTGGGACCCGGCGACAGGGCGCTGCGGAGAGGCGCCAAACGGTGAAAATAAGCCCGTTCAAGCGTATTGCGCGGCTCCGCAAAATCAGCGTAAAACATTGGAAACGAAGCAGAAAGCGGCACTTTTACGCCATTTTCACGAGCTTCGTTCCAAGGTTAGCGGACCGTACAAAACGGGCGGAATGGCGATCCGGTTATGATCGAAGATGCGCACATCAAGATTGCCGGCGGAGTTTTCTCCGCTCGTGATTTTGCGCGCGCGCAGATCGCACTCGCTTCTTCCCTCGGTTTGCCGCTGGCGCAGCTTCTCCTCCTTAGCTGCCCCTAGGCGTCGGCTGCTCGTGAGATCGGGCGGACGTTTAGGGGACCAATTTGGCGAACGGAGTCGATTGAAGCCGCT
>JANWJQ010000076.1 GCA_025451875.1 Rhizomicrobium sp. | reverse complement strand
AGCTCCGGCGTCAGACCGACGGCCAGCGCCAAAGCAAACATCAGGGATTCAAGGATCGGACGGTGGAAGGAAATGTTCACGACCAGAACAAACAGCACCATGAGTACGGTAAGACGCATGATCAGGATACCGAAACGGCGGATGCCGACCACGAATGCCGTAGCCGGCGGCTTTTCGGCCAGGCTTGTCGCCAGATTCCCCAGTGCTGAGTTTCGTCCGGTGCGGCAAACGATCGCCTTCGCGGTACCGCTGATCACGGACGTGCCGGCAAATACGGCGTTCGAGGCGCCGGCCGGATTTTCGGAACCTTGCGCCGCATCGCCGGCTTGCTTCTCCGCCGGATAGGGTTCCCCGGTGAGAAGCGCTTGATTGACGAAGAGGTCGCGACTTTCAAGGAGGCGAGAATCCGCGGGCACAAGATCGCCCGCGATCAGTTCGATGATGTCTCCCGGAACCAGTTGACTGATTGGCACGGAAACATCCGCATCGTTGCGGCGCACGGTCGCTTTGACGGCAACGGAGCGCCGCAGGGCATCGACCGCGTTCTGCGCTTGAACCTCCTGGACGAAATCGAGGGTCATGCTGGCGGTCACGATGGAGACGACGATGACAAAGCTTGCGATATCGCCGGTCGCGGCCGACAGCGCGCTGGCGACAAGCAGAATGATGACCAAGGGGCTGCGGAAGCGCGCAAGAAATTGCAGCCAGAGCGGCGAGCGCTTGTCGGTCGCTGCGTCGTTAGGTCCGTAGATCGAAAGCCGTGTTGCTGCTTCGGCACCGCTGAGGCCGGCGGGGGTTGTCTCCAGCCTTGTCAGGATATTGGCCAGCAGCTCTTTCCAAAGCTCGTCCGGGCCGATTTCGGAAGCTGTCTTTCTCGGCATGTCGGTCAAGACCCAGGCAACCGGCAAAATGATGACGAACCGCTGTTGAGAATGCGGACGATCGTTTGACCGCGCGAGTCCGCCATCGTGTTAGACCTTCCACCGCCAGTCGCGGACTTCTGGCATGTCGTCGCCGTGCTCGCTGATATAGAGCTTGTGACGCTCCATGGCGGTCCAATAGAACTGCGTTGCCTTCGCGACCCGATGACTGAATCGCGGGATGCGGCTCGTCGCGTCGAGCGCGAGCTGGAAGCGGTCCAGATTGTTCAGCACGACCATATCGAACGGTGTCGTGGTCGTGCCTTCTTCCTTGTATCCACGGACATGGATGTTCTCGTGATTGTGGCGCCGGTAGGTGAGTTTGTGGATCATCGCCGGATAGCCGTGAAAGGCGAAGATCACGGGCTTGTCGCGCGTGAAAAGTTCGTCGAAATCCTGATCTTCCATGCCGTGGGGGTGTTCAGACTGCGGCTGCAGGACCATGAGGTCCATCACGTTGACGACGCGGATGCGGATATCGGGATAGTGCGTTCGCAGCAGCGTGACGGCGGCGAGCGTTTCCAGCGTCGGGATGTCTCCGGCGCAGGCCATGACCACATCGGGATCGCCATCATCATTGCTCGCCCAGTGCCAGATGCCGGCGCCCGCGGCGCAATGGCGTGTGGCCGCCTCGATGTCTAGCCACTGCCATTCGGGCTGCTTTCCCGCGACAATCAGGTTGATGTAGTTGCGGCTGCGCAAGCAATGATCGGCGACGGAGAGGAGGCAGTTCGCGTCCGGCGGAAGGTAAATGCGCACGACATCGGACTTCTTGTTGGCGACATGGTCGATGAAACCGGGATCCTGATGCGAGAATCCGTTGTGGTCCTGCCGCCAGACATGGGACGTGAGCAGATAGTTCAGCGATGCGATCGGCTTGCGCCAGGGAATGGACCGGCTGACCTTCAGCCATTTGGCGTGCTGATTGAACATCGAGTCGACGACGTGAATGAAGGCTTCGTAGCAGGAGAACAAGCCGTGGCGGCCGGTCAGCAGATAACCTTCCAACCACCCTTCGCAGAGATGCTCGCTGAGAACCTCCATGACGCGGCCATCGGGGCTGAGGTCGGTGTCGACATCTTCGACCGCTCCCATCCATTCCTTGCCGGATACCTGATAGACCGCGTCCAGCCGGTTCGATGCTGTCTCGTCCGGTCCGAAGAGACGGAAATTCTGTGAACCGAGATTGAGCTTCATCACGTCGCGCAGGAACGTGCCGAGCACCCGCGTCGATTCCGCGCGCACGCTGCCCGGCTCAGGCACCGCCACCGCATATTCATGGAAATGCGGCATCGATATCGGTTTCAGGAGCTCGCCGCCATTGGCATGGGGATTGGACCCCATGCGGCGATGGCCGGTCGGCGCGAGGGCCGCCAGTTCCTCGCGGAATTTGCCGTTTTCATCGAACAGCTCGCGTGGCTTGTAACTCAGCATCCAGTCTTCGAGTTGTTTGAGATGTTCGGGGTTCTTGAAATCCGCGATCGGCACCTGATGCGCGCGCCAAGTCCCTTCCACCGGCTTGCCATCGACGAATTTGGGACCGGTCCAGCCTTTCGGCGTGCGAAAGATGATCATGGGCCAGCGTGGACGCTCCAGCTTCTTGTCTTTGCCGGTTGATCGCGCCGCTTTTTGAATTTCGCGAATTTGGTGCAACGTCTGATCGAGCACACCGGCAAGTGCCTGGTGCATCACAGCCGGATCGCTGCCTTCGACAAAATACGGATCGTAGCCGTAACCTTGGAACAGCTGCGTCAACTCTTCGCGGCTGATACGCGCCAGCACCGTCGGATTGGCGATCTTGAATCCGTTGAGATGGAGGATCGGCAGCACGGCGCCATCACGCGCCGGGTTCAGGAATTTGTTGGAATGCCAGCTGGCGGCCAGCGCGCCCGTTTCCGCTTCGCCGTCGCCGACAACGCAGGCGACGATCAGATCGGGATTGTCGAAGGCCGCGCCATACGCATGTGTGAGCGAGTAGCCCAACTCACCGCCTTCATGGATAGACCCAGGTGTTTCCGGCGAGACATGGCTGGGGATGCCGTAGGGCCAGGAGAACTGGCGAAAGAGGCGATGCAGACCGTTGCGGCTGCGTTCGATCGCGGGATAGCGCTCGGTATAGGAGCCTTCCAGATAGGTGTTTGCCACAATGCCCGGCCCGCCATGGCCGGGGCCGATGACATACATCATGTTCAGATCATGTTGCTTGATCAGCCGGTTCAAGTGGACGTACAGGAAATTGAGACCCGGCGTCGTTCCCCAGTGCCCCAGCAAACGCGGCTTGATATGATCCAGCGTGAGGGGCACCTCGAGCAGAGGATTGTCCTTCAAGTAGACCTGACCGACGGACAGGTAATTTGCCGCCTGCCAATAAGCGTGTATTTTCGCGACAAGATCGGCTGACAGGGCGTCAGACATCGGAACCTCCATAGGTAACCGCCGCCCGCTCCGCTGGGAGGAAAGCTTGGCTGGGAATGCGTGGCATCAATTGCAGTGTTCGAAGCCGCAGCGCGTTCACGATCACCGAGACCGAACTGAGTGACATTGCCAAAGCCGCCACCATTGGGCTGAGCAATATGCCGAACGTCGGATAGAGGACGCCGGCTGCAATCGGAATTCCGATGACGTTGTAGGCGAAGGCGAAAACAAGATTTTGCCGGATGTTGCGCATTGTTGCCCGGCTCAAGATGCGCGCGCGCACGATGCCGGAGAGGTCGCCCTTGAGGAGGGTGACGCCCGCGCTCTGAATGGCGACATCGGTTCCGCCGCCCATGGCGATGCCGACATCCGCTGCGGCCAGGGCGGGAGCGTCGTTCACGCCGTCTCCGGCCATCGCGACGATGTGGCCTTCGGATCTAAGCTTCTTCACGATGCGGTTTTTGTCCTGCGGCAACACATCGGCTTCTATGTCCGCGATTCCCAACGTGTGGGCGACAGCTTGCGCCGTCGTTCTGTTGTCGCCGGTCAGCATGACAATCCGGATTCCGCTTTTCCGCAGGTCGTCGAGCGCGGCACGCGTGGATTGCTTTATCGGGTCCGCGATTGCGATCACGCCGCCGGGTTTACCGTCGATACCAAGAAACAATACGGTCGCACCGTCGGCGCGAAGTTGATCCGCCTTGGCTTCGAGCTCTCCCAACGCGACGCCTACATCCGCCATCAGCTTGGCATTGCCCAGAGCGACTTGGCGACCGGTGATTTTTCCGGTCACGCCCTTTCCGGTGACTGAGGCGAATTCGAAAATGTCGGGGATCGTGATGCCGGCCGTTTTCGCCGCCTCCAAAATCGCCCCCGCCAAAGGATGTTCGCTCGACCGTTCAAGGCCGGCGGCCAAGTTCAGCAGATCGGCTTCCGACAAGGACGGGGCGGGGATGATCGTCGTCACCTTTGGCTTGCCTTCGGTGAGCGTGCCGGTCTTGTCCACCACCAGTGTGTCCACCTTCTCCAACCGCTCCAAAGCCTCTGCATCCTTTATCAATACGCCGGCACCGGCGCCTTTTCCGATCCCGACTCCGATTGACATAGGTGTCGCCAGCCCAAGCGCGCAGGGACACGCGATGATGACAACGGAGACCGCCGCGATAAGGGCATAGGTGAGCGCCGGCGGCGGTCCCCACATCGCCCAACCGGCGAATGCCAGTGCGGCAACCACCAATACGGCCGGAACAAAATAGGCCGCGATCCTATCGGCCAAGCGCTGGATCGGCGCTCTGCTGTGCTGCGCTTCCGACACCATGGCGACAATGCGCGAGAGCACGGTGTCCGAACCTACCTTGTCGGCGCGCATGATCAGGGAACCTGTGCCGTTCACCGTTCCGCCGACGACGCGGTCGCCGATGATCTTCGCAACGGGAAAGGATTCGCCCGTGACCATGGATTCATCGACCGCGCTTTTGCCCTCCAGCACTTCGCCATCAACCGGAATGCTGTCTCCGGGCCGGACGCGCAGCTTGTCGCCGCTTTGCACGTCTTCGAGCGCCACTTCTTCATCGGTGGCGCCATCTTTGAGGCGATGCGCTGTCTTAGGGGTCAGATCGAGCAGTGCGCGGATGGCGCCGCCGGTTTGTTCGCGCGCGCGCAGTTCCAGAACTTGACCAAGCAGCACAAGCACCGTGATGACTGCGGCGGCCTCGAAATAAACTGGAACCGAGCCGCCCATATCTCGAAAGCCTTCGGGAAAAAGGCGCGGCGCCAGCGTGGCAAACACGCTGTAAATATAGGCCGCGCCGGTACCGAGCGCGATCAGGCTGAACATGTTGAGGCTTCGGTTCACGACCGATGCCCAGCCGCGTTGGAAGAACGGAAATCCGGCCCACAGGACAACGGGTGTCGAAAGCGCAAATTGAATCCAGGAGGAGAGACGGGCCCCGATAAGATGTTCGAATCCGAGCGCGGGAACATGGCTGCCCATTTCCAGCACAAAGACCGGAATCGTCAGCGCCAGTCCGATCCAAAAACGCCTCGATGTATCGGCAAGCTCGGAATTGGGCCGTTTGTCCGGGGTGACCACCAGGAGTTCCAGCGTCATGCCGCAAATGGGACAGTGTCCTGGTTCGCTGCGGCGTATCTGGGGATGCATCGGGCAGGTGTAGATCGCACCGGTACCGGGCGAAGCTGCGCGAGATCTTTCGAAGTTTTTCATCTGCGCCCGTCGACCAAGAACCCTCAGGTTGGGGTGTTGAGTTGCGGCGTTGTGCGATCCCTGACCTCGAAAAACTTTCGTGCAAAGGCGAGGATCTCACCGTTCGTCGACTGATCGACCGTCTCGACGCCCATTATGCGCGGTGCGACCGCGGGCACATGATCCCGAATAAAGCTCGCGAGCTCGTCTTTGGCGGTGCCATGCCCGACGATCAGGAGCTCATGCGAAGGCTGCAATGCGTCCGTCACTGCGGTGAGATACGCCTTGCTGTCATGTGCGTGGCCAGAGCTCATTGATCCGGCCTTGTGGTGGATATTTCCCTGCCGGTCTTTCGGGAGAATCCGATGTTCCGTTACACCGCTCTCGGCAAACTCAAAGACGAGGGCTTCGGCGTGATCAATGCAAACGACGGCGTGGAAGTGAGAAGGCATTTTATTGCTCCTTTTGACAGCGTAGCGTGCGCCCAAGCGTCCGATATTGCTATGCCTCAATGAGGTGGTGAACGCTCAGGCGGAGTAAACTTGCGCTTTCACGTTCGCGAGGCGCCAAAAGCCGACGGCCATGTCCTTTTCTTGATCTCGATCAAGGACAGTCCAGATCGCGATGGGAGCCCGTTGATGGAAATAGTTGCTGCCCGCTGGAAGAGCTGCGTGACGGCGCGGCCTGTCAAGTCAATGCATATGTACTTCGTTCACCGCGAGATCGGGTCGCGCCGAAAGTGGGGGCTGTCGGTACAAACGCTACGACGTTTGCTCCCGAGTCGTTATTAAGCAACGAACTCCGTTGCAATTGCGACGAATTGAACTCCCGCAGCCGCCAAGACGAGAAGATGCCATATCGCGTTATGAAAACGCAGCCTGTGCAATTGGAGCGCGATAGTGCCAATGAGGTAGAGGGCAACACCCACAACCAGCAGCCTCAATGTCATTGGGCTTAGAGTCAGAAGCAATGTGTGAATGAAGAGCACACCGGTCAAACCCATTATGATGCATAGCGCCATGCCGACATATTCAAAGCGTCGTGGATAAACGAACTTCAAAACCATCCCGGCGAGTGCCGCGCTCCACATGACAGCGAGTACGGTGACACTCCACGGTTCCGGCAAACGATAGGCAGCCAGTGGCGTGTAGGTGCCAGCAATAAGCGCGAAGATTATTGCATGATCGATCCGCCGCCACAGTTCTTTCGAAGGACCCGAGGAGATGTGGCCATATGCCAGTGAGGTCACGAAGGTCATCGCCAGGCTGACGCCATAGATGGTCAGTCCAGCCAAGGTGTGCGCCGACCAGTGGGTTGCGATAAGCCAGATGACAGCAGCCACGCCGAGTGTCGCGGCGAGCCCTTGAATGGCAGCATCCACGCGCTGCTCGCCGTTCGTGTAGGAAGATGAAGTTTGGTGAGACCAAGTATTCATTGCGCAACTTTCGGGAAGAAGGCCTTGAATTGCGGCGAAAGCGTCACCATCTAGAAACCAGCACTTTAGGGTGCAAATCCCTCGTTCAGATGAAAAAGAGGAACCGGCTCGGTCAATGCGATCGGCCTTATATAGCCATACGCATTCTGAATGCGACTTTCGGCAACCCAAAAAGAAACAAATGCAATCGATCAATCAGTCCGGAAAACGGTCCCCTCGCGGCCAGGCTCAACCCTTCAAAAGCGGAGCCAAAAGGCCCGAACAGGCCTTGGAGCGCTATGAGCACTATCGCAACCTCGCAGAGAGTGCGCGCGACGTCGATCGCGTCACGCGGGAAAATTACTGGCAACACGCCGAACATTTTCTCCGTGTGCTCGCCGAGCATGGCGCCTCCCCAAAGCCGTCAACGCCCGCATAGCAGGAGCCTGCCGATATTTTAACGCGCCGGCGCTGTATACGTCCGCTTAAGGCCGGTGGTGTTGAACATTCGACCTCGAACGAAACGCTAAGGCAGACGGTGTGGAGGGACGAGGTGAAAATTTGGAACGAAGATCGCGGCCACAATGGCGATAGTCAGCAAAATTATGGCCAGCGCCGTCCACAGTTTCTTGTGAGCGCTGCTCTGCCTTGCGAGAAAATATGAGGCAAAGCCCGCGGCTGCAATTCCCAACAAAACAAGTTCAAGTGTGGGCGCCATCGCCAACTCCAAAAACACCATCCTGTTCAGAATAGGAAAGATATGCGGGTCACGGTGTGATTTAGGTCAATTTCGCTTGGCGCACACATCGATGCGCCGAGCCACCTGATTATCGCTCCGAAAATTATAAGCCGAAGGGATAGGTTTCGAGCGCATGCTCCGGTGTTTTGCCGGCTAGCGGCGATACCGCGTGCGTGTTCTCAAACCAGACGTAGGCATCGAATTGTTCGCTGAGCACGGCTCTGAAATAGTGGCTGAGCAGTTCGGTGTCAGGCCTGTAGACTACGCCAATCGCTCTTTCGAGACGCGGTTCGGCGAGCGTAGCGCGCAAGTCCAATCGCTCCGATGCGCGCCAGTCGACGAGGCACCGCGCGTGTCCGGAACGGCGGAACAGATATTCGAAACTGTCTTCCCGGGCAGGACGTACGTCCTTCAGCTCCATCGGCGAATCCCAGTCCGAAGCCGCGGCGACCGTGCCGCGATCGGTACCGAAGCCTATGGAAACGAGTTGCGGGCCATAGGATGTGCGGCAAAGTTCACCGATGTTGAACTCGCCTTCCCAGCCCATGGATGTCGCGGCCGCGTTGCCGACATGCGAATTGTGTGCCCACACGACTGCCTTGGCGGAGGGGCCGCGGTGGCGCATGAGGGATTGCAGCGTATCGAACATATGGCGATCGCGGAGATTCCAGGACGAGCGCGAACCTTCATACATGATGCGATAGTATTGCTCGGCGGCCCGAACAATGCGGGCGTTTTGTGCGGCGTCGAAAAATTTCTCGCCATCACGCTTTGCATATCGCAACCGGTGCTCCAGAAGCTCGACGAGCTGTTCACTTACGGCTTGTTCGCAGGTTTCGCCGCCCATGGCGGCGTGGTGGCCATAGCGCGCGGGCGCGTATTGCCAGGGTGTAAGGCATCCGTAACGCGCGCGCGCTTCGCGGGCGGCGCCCGGATCCACGCGATCCAGATACCGGAGCACCGCGGCTATCGACGTATGCAGGCTGTAGATATCAAGACCGCGGAATTCGATGCGGTCCCCGGGTACTTTCATCTCGTTGAAGCGCCGGAGCCATTCCACGAATTCCAGCACTTCCTCGTTGCGCCACATCCAGCTCGGAAAGCGAGCGAAAGCCCTTTCCCGTGACGGCTCGGGCGCATGGTGGCGGACGTAGCGATCTATCTGTGCGGCATCCGGCCAATCAGCCTCCACCGCAACGACGTTGAATCCACAATGCTGAATGAGGTGGCGGGTGATGGCGGCACGTGCGCGATAGAATTCGCTGGTCCCGTGGGTCGCTTCGCCAAGGAGCACGACGGAAGCATCGCCGTAGCGCTCAAATGCTGCGCCAAATGCCTCCGCATGTTCAGGGGGCGGCAGATCCTCGGCCGCTGCGGCAATCGCCGCTACGGCCTGTTGGTCCGAGAGCGTATATTTTTTTTGTACCGCGAACCCTTTTGCCATCTTGGCCTCGTTGAGCAGCCTGGCGATCATTCTTAAACATTGAGCTCAATACACGGTTCCCTCGTTGATCCCGGTCAAGCGGTTGCGTAACTCACATCTGAACGCGCCCGCAGGCGCGCCAGGGTCGCGACGACTTCATTATCCGTTGTCTGCTCGAAATCCGCATAAAAGCGGCCGACGGCTCCGAAATTCTCCGGGCTTTCCAGACAGATGACTTCGTCAACCTCGCCGCGCAGCATCTCCAGCGTATCTGGTGCGGCGACTGGTGTAGCGAGCACCAGTTTCTTCGGGTGGCGCAGCCGCGTGGCGTGAAGCGCGGCCCGCATCGTCGCGCCGGTTGCAATCCCATCGTCAATGATGATGGCCACGCGGTCCGTCGGGCTCATGGGCTTGTGACCTCTAAGATAGAGGTTCCGCCGCCTCTCGATCTCGTTCAACTGCTGGGAACAGATCGTCTCGAATTGCTTCTCGGTCGTGCCCGAAAGCCGGATCAGTTCGGGATTGCGGACAATGACGGGCGCGCCGCCATCGATGACGGCGCCGATGGCGAATTCCGGTTGATATGGCGCGCCGATCTTGCGGACGAGAAGGATGTCCAGCGGCGCATGGAGCGCCAGGGCGACTTCGGCGGCGACGGGCACTCCACCCCGGGGCAATGCGAGAACAAGGCAGTCCTGGCCTTTGAAGTTCGCCAAGGCTACCGCCAACTTGCGGCCCGCATCTTTGCGATCTGCGAAAAGCACGTTGACCTCCATCAGCATCTGGCGCGGAGATGATCCTCAAACCACTCCGCGGCCAGCGCGATAACGCGCTCCATGGCGTCCGCCTCCGGAAACAGGTGCGTGGCGCCGGGAACGATCTCCAGAGACTTTTCGCATCCGAGCAGAGCGAGAGCCTGTTCATTCAACTCAAGCACGCCATGGTCAGCACCGCCCACAATCAGGAGAGTGGGCGCCGTGACGGCCGAGAGCGAGTCTGCTGCCAGATCAGGCCGGCCGCCGCGCGATACTACGGCTCCGATGCGATCCGGCAGCTGTGCGGCGACGGTCAACGCCGCCGCGGCGCCCGTGCTTGCGCCAAACAGACCGATGGGGATCTTCGTTAGCGGTGTGTTCCGATCCACCCATTCGACCGCTTCGGAGAGACGTCGCGAAAGCAGGGGAATGTCAAAAACCTTGGCGCGGTGGTGCGCCGGCTCTTCTTCCGGCCTCAACAAATCGAAAAGCAGGGTTGCCATACCGGCCTTGTTGAGTGCACCCGCCACCATACGGTTGCGCGGACTTAACCGGCCGGAGCCGCTGCCGTGGGCAAAGATAATCAAGGAGAAAGCGCTGTGCGGAATCTGCAGCGTGCCGGGCAACCGGAGCGAACCAACCGAAACTTCGTGAGAGCCCACATCATTTTTCAAATGAAGCGTCATGTCGGAGCCTTCCTGAATACAGGTTATCGGCGGCTCGCCAGTCTCTTTTGACGTGGATCAAGTCCCGGTTTTTGCAGCGGTCCCGGGCGCAAGACTCGTTGCACGTTCCGCTTCGGCGACCACTTCGAATGTCTTGATGAGGCTAGCCGGGTTCACGCTGATCGAGTCAATTCCCCATTTGGCTAGTTGTTGTGCCAGTTCGGGATAGTTTGCCGGCGCCTCGCCGCAGATGCCGGCATGACGGTGATTGCGATGGGCGCCTTCAATGGCAAGCCGAAGCATTTCGGTCATGCCGGGATCGCGCTCGTCGAAATCGAACGCAACGATTTCGGAGTCGCGGTCTACGCCCAGCGTGAGCTGTGTCAGATCGTTCGATCCGATCGAGAAGCCGTCGAACAGTTCCGCAAAGCCATCGATGCGGATGACGTTGTTCGGAATCTCGCACATCACGAAGATTTCCAGTCCATCTTTTCCTCGAACAAGACCGTTCGCGGCCATGGCGGCGAGAACCTTTCTCGCTTCCTCCTCGCGGCGACAGAAGGGGACCATGATCTTGAGGTTCGTGAGTCCCATATCTTCACGCACGCGCTTGAGCGCCGCGCATTCCAGCGCGAAGCCATCGGCATAGGCGGGGTGGGCGTAACGCGATGCACCCCGGAAGCCGAGCATCGGGTTGGATTCGACGGGTTCGAACTGCGCTCCACCCAGCAGGTCGGCATATTCGTTCGTTTTGAAGTCGGAAAGGCGCACGATCACCGGCTTCGGATAAAACGCAGCAGCGATCGTTCCAACGCCTTCCGACAGGCGCTGGACGAAATAATCCCGTGGCTTCGCATAGGCGCGGGTGAGTTTGTCGATCTTGCGGCGTTGCGCGATGTTCTTGACTCGATCGGGATGAACCAACGCCATCGGATGTATGCCGATGAATTCGTTGATGATGAACTCCATCCGCGCGAGGCCTACGCCGTCATTCGGCAGCATCGCCGTCTGGAAGGCGAGATCGGGATCGCCGATATTGACCATGATCTCCGTTCGCGGCCGTGGCAGCGCGGAAGAGTCGATATCCTTCACGGAGAAGGGAAGCGCGCCGTCATAGACGTGGCCGAGATCGCCTTCCGCGCAGGATACCGTGACGCGCGCGCCTTTCCGGAGCTTTGCCGTCGCGGAAGCGGTGCCGACGACCGCGGGAATACCAAGCTCCCGCGCCACAATTGCCGCATGGCACGTTCGCCCGCCGCGATTGGTGACGATGCCGGCGGCCTTCTTCATCACCGGTCCCCAGTCGGGTGTTGTTGTATCCGCCACGAGGATCTCGCCCGCCTTGAATGCAGCCAGATCCTTTTTGCTGCGCACAATGCGCACCGCGCCACTCGCGATCTTTTCGCCAATGGCGTGTCCTGAAACCAGAACCGCGCTTTTATTCTTCAGGGTGTAGCTGTGAATGACGCTGGCCTTGCGCTGCGAGGCGACGGTCTCCGGCCGTGCCTGGACGATATAAAGCTTGCCGTCTGTTCCGTCTTTCGCCCATTCGATGTCCATCGGTGTCGGACGGCCCTGGATTGCAGAATAATGCGTCTCGATCGCGATGGCGTTTCCCGCCAGCGAAAGCACGTCTGCGTCGCTCAGGCTGAAGCGTTCGGCCTTGTTTTTTGCGACGTTCACGGTTTTTAAGGTGGCGCCGCGTTTCCCCCGCGCAAACGTCATCATGGTTTTCTTCAGGCCGAGCGAACGGCGCAGCACCACACGATGGCCGGCGAGGAACGTCGGCTTGTGGACATAGAATTCATCGGGATCGACGCGGCCCTGCACGATGTTCTCGCCGAGGCCATACACACCCGTAATAAAGACAACGTCGCGGAATCCGGTTTCGGTATCGAGTGTGAAGATGACGCCGCTCGTGCCGATATCGGAGCGAACCATCTTCATCACCGCGACCGACAGCGCCACCTTGAAGTGATCGAAGCCGTTGTCATTGCGATACGCAATGGCCCTGTCGGTGAAGATCGATGCGAAGCAGCGGCGGCAGGCTTCGAACACGGCGTCAGCGCCGCGGATATTGATGAAACTTTCATGCTGTCCCGCGAAACTCGCATTGGGCAGGTCTTCCGCGGTTGCGGAGCTGCGCACGGCGACGCTGACATTCTTCCCGTATTCCCGCTCGAGCGCGGCATAGGCCGAGGCGATCTGTTCGCGCAGCTCCTTGGTATCGGTCGCCTGATACACGATTCGGCGCGCTGCGGCCGCTGCTTTGGCGAGATGCTTGAGCTTGCCTTTGCCGACATCCTTCAACAGGAGCCGGAGTTCGTCCCAGACGTTCGCAGATGTCAGCGCGGCGCGATAGGCTTCGGCTGTCACGCCAAAACCGTTTGGCACGTTGATGCCTTCCAGCGACGACATGGAATAGAGCTCGCCCAATGACGCGGTTTTGCCGCCAACCAGCGGCACGTCTTTCGCACCGAGCTCTCGAAACCACCGTATGTAGTTCTGCTGCGGCATGCGCTCCTGCTCCTGAAATCCAGGGCAAAACCCTTTGCCAATAGAGCGCCTGACGGAAAATACGCGTTGATATCTGTCAACGAAGCCACGCTCGACGCAGCTAAATTGACATCTCTTCGTCAGACGGAGCGAACCATGCCGTATGGTCAAAATTCCGAATTGCCCGAATCCGTGCGCGGCCATCTACCGGTCCATGCCCAAACCATTTTTCGCGAGGCGTTCAACCATGCCTTTGCCGCGCACAGCGCGGAGCCGGACTGCGAGCAGCGCGCATTTCGAATTGCCTGGTCGGCGGTCAAGCATTCCTATGAAAAACGGGATGGTGAGTGGATGCGCCGCTCCGCTTCAGCCGCGATAAAACAATGACCGAGCATGCATCATAGTTGGAATGGGGATGAACAGATTTTATTATGCGACCGTCACTTATTTTCGCGCTTTCGCTGTTCATCGCGGCATGCGGAATTCCCCATAGTCTGGCTGCGGGTGCCAACGAAGACCCACTTCTCAGGATCGAAGCTGGGCGGCTCAACGCCATGCTGGATCAGGTTTCGGCGCTTTTAAAAGCGAAGACCGACGACACGGCATTAGCAGACAGCGATATAGATTCAGAAGTACGCACCGCAGCCAACCGATACAATTCTCTGCTAAGTATTGCCTGCAGCAGGAGTGTGCTGGTCGGTCCGCCCTGTGGGGATACCTATGCGCCGCGAGCCTTATCGATTCCGGCCTCCGACCGCTTGCTGAGAGAAGAAATCGAGGACGCCACCTCGCGCATCTATCCGTTCTGGATCGCCGTGTGCGCAAAATTGGACGATGACGCTCATTCCACCTGTCAAATGGAATAATGCAGTGTCCACTTATTGATCATTCTCAATGCGTCGATAGCTGCATGGACTAGTTTCCACAGTTCTCCGGGTTGCTGCTGGACGGTGTTTCTCAAATGCCGTCTTTCCATCGTTCCGGTCATCGTCATTCCCCGAGCGTTGATAGAGATCAGGGCGGCGTGCCGCGTTGTGGCGAAAATGGATTTCGAATTCGCTTCTGCGGCGGCGGCTTGAATGAAAAGACGAACAATCCTTATAGGCGCCGCCGTTTTCTCCATCGTTGCGGGGGCAGTGACATTGATTGTTTGGATGTCGCCCAGTCCGGTCGAAGTGATGCATCCCCGGATCGGTCATGCGGTCATCGCCGTCTATGGAAGCGGCACGGTGGAGGCCGCGGTGATGATGCCGGTCGCCCCTCGGACGGGCGCGCGCATTGTCGAGCTCGATTCTGACGAGGGCCAGACCGTCGTCAAAGGCCAAAAGCTCGCGCGGCTGGAAGACGAAGACATGCGCAGCAATGTCGAGCAGCTTCAGGCGCAGGAGCAGTTTGCGGCGGGAGATTTCAGGCGGGATGCCGCGCTGCTGCGTGAGAACGCGATAGCGCGCCAGACCTACGACCGGGCGAAATCCACATGGGAAATGGCCCGAGCAGCGGTCAAGCAGGCCTTGGCGCAAACCGGATTCATGACGCTGGTTTCGCCCGGGAATTGCTATGTGATCCAGCGAGACGGCGAGATCGGCCAATTCATCGCCGCAAACACGCCGGTGTTCTGGATTTCCTGCGACGGAAAATTACGTGTTTCCGCCGAGATCGACGAGGAGGATGTGCCGCTGGTGCGGCCTGGACAGCAAGTCCTGCTCCGCGCCGATGCCTTTCCCGACAAGGTGTTCGAAGGCCGCGTGACCAGCGTGACGCCCAAAGGAGATCCCGTCGGCCGGAGCTATCGGGTGCGAATCCAACTGCCGCTGGATTGCCCCTTGCGGATCGGAATGACAACCGAAGCCAATATCATTTCGCGCGACGATCCGAGCGCGATGTTGCTGCCGGATACCGCGTTTGTGGGCGATAAAGTATGGCGTGTGATCGATGGCCGGGCGTCCGCGGTCACAATTGTCAAAGGTGCAAAGAACGGAAAGTGGATCGAGATACGTAGCGGCATTGCGCGCAGAGATACTATCGTTGTCGATGCCTCCGGCGTTCCGGCCTCCGGAAACATCGGGCATATCTGGCTTGGCGGCACGCCATGATGTCCGTATTCCTGAATATCGCGCTCCATCATCTGCTTGCGCGCAAGCGGCAGACCCTCGTTTCGCTGCTCGGCATCGCGCTGGGTACGGCGTTCTTCCTCGGCATTTCGGCCATGATGCAGGGGTCGGAGACCGATTTCATACATCGGCTGATCGACAACTCGCCGCATATCACCATTCAGGATCAGTACCGCAATTCCCAGATCCAACCGATCGCGCGCTTATACCCCGATGCGGTGGTGCAGATGCATCGCGTGAAGCCGGAAACGGAAACGCGGGGCATCCGCAATTACAAGCAGGATATCGATTATCTTCTGGGCCTGCCGGGCGTGCAGGCCTCGCCGATGCTGCAAGGTCAGGGCTTGCTGAGCTTCGCCGGCAAGGACGAGGCGTTGACCCTCAACGGCATGATCCCGAAGGACATCGATCAGGTCTCCACCATCGGTCAATACATGATCGATGGCTCAATCAAGGATCTAACGGAAAACCCGGATGGAATCATCATTGGCAGCGAGCTGGCGCGCGTTCTGTCGCTCGAACGCGGCGAAACCATCACCGTTTCTGCCGCCACGGGCCAGTCGCATGCGTTCAAGATCGTGGGGATATTCCACACGGGCAGGGCCTCGTTCGACGAGGCGCAGGTGTTCCTCTCGCTCAAGCGCGTGCAGGCTTTGCTGGATCGCCCAAACCGGGCCAACACCATCGTCGTAAAACTTGACGATCCCTATCGCGCGCAAGCCCTGGCCGCGCAGATCGAAGCGCATGTCGCGTACAAGGCTGTGTCCTGGCAGGAAGCGTCGGAAGACATTCTAAGCACACTCGCGCTGCGCAACATCATCATGTACAGCGTGGTCAGCGCGGTTCTCGTCGTTGCGGCGTTCGGAATCTACAACGTGATATCCACGGTGGTTATGGAGAAACAGCGCGATATTGCGATCCTGAAATCCATGGGTTTCCATGCGCGCGATATCCAGCAGATCTTCCTGTTTCAGGGCATCTTGCTCGGGGCTTGCGGCTGTGCGGTGGGACTGCCGCTCGGCACGGCGATCATGTATGCGCTCGGCCGCCTGACATTCAAATTCCCCGGCTCGACGCAATTGAACCAGATGCCGATCGACTGGGGATGGAAGCAATTCGCCGTCGCAGGCGGATTCGCTTTTGTGGCCGCCGTCGGCGCGGCGGTATTGCCCGCGCGCAAAGCGGCACAGCTGAAGCCCGTCGATATTCTGCGCGGAGCCGGCGCGTGAGCGATACGGTGCTGAAGACCGAAGGCTTGGGGCGGCGGTTGGCGGGCGAAATTCCGGTCACATTGGTACAGGACATCGATCTGCAAATCGCGCGCGGTGAATTCGTCGCCATCACCGGGCCGTCGGGCTCGGGTAAGTCCTCGCTCCTTTATCTGCTGGGCCTGCTTGACCAGCCGACAAGCGGAAAGCTCTGGCTGGAAGACACGGAAACATCGTCGTTCGATGAGAACGAATTGGCGGATGTGCGTCTCTCGAAATTGGGTTTTGTATTCCAGTCGAATTTTCTGCTGCCGGAATTTACGGCGCTGGAAAACGTGGAGTTGCCGATGCAGCGTCTCGGCCGCCTCTCCAACACCGAGGCAAAGGCCCGCGCGCTTTCGCTGCTGGGCGATCTGGGACTAGCGAGCCAGGCGGAAAAGCTGCCGCACCAGCTGTCGGGCGGGCAGAGCCAGCGTGTCGCGATCGCTCGCGCATTGGCCAACGATCCGGCGATCGTTCTGGCAGATGAGCCGACTGGAAATCTCGATACGGCGTCAAGCGCGATCGTGCGGCACATTTTGAGAGATCTAACGAAGGATAGAGAACGCACGGTGGTCGTCGTAACCCATGACATGGATTTCGCGGCGGAATGCGACCGCCAGATTCGTATTGTCGATGGCCGCATCGCGACAGACCCGGCTGACGGGCGGTTAACATAGATTATTTGGCCTGGCGGTGCAGGAGCAATGACCAAGATCGCCAAGCGCACCAAATCCCTGGCCGACAAGTTCTTTCATCTGATCGGTCCGAACGACAATGCTTGATCTCCCGCAATGTCGCGGCCGACGGCAATGAGAGAATATAATATGTGCTTTTTGGCCAAGGCGACGTTTACAACCGCAATTCTGACCAGCGTCGTCACGTTCTTCCATCCGAGACGGCTAACGGAGGTGGCTGCTGTGCGAGCCGCCCAGCCATGAAGGACGCAACGAAAAGTTTCGTTTACTGGCTGGTCGCCTTGACCATCGTTGGCATCACGACTTGGCTTGTCTATTCGAATCCGCCTCCCAGCGGCGACCTGCCAAAAATGCTGGCGTATTCCGATTTTGTCGCGCAGGCCAATAGTCACAAGATAAAAGTTGCGACGATAAAAGGGCATTCGGTCAGCGGCAGGCTGGCGGATGGCAAGCAATTCACCACCACTGTTCCGGATGCGGCTGCCGCGGCAAATCGATTGGTGAATGACGGCGTTCAGGTCAACGTAGCCGCGACAGAAGAGGGCTCTTGGCTCCTGGCTCTGCTCGTCAATTTGCTGCCCTGGGTTCTGATGATTGGCATCTACTATTTGATTGCGAACCGAGTCTCGTCCGGCGGTGCACGCACATTCGGATTCGGAAAGTCGCGCGCCCACCTTTTGGCGCCGGACCAGCGGACGCGCATTACTCTCGCGGATGTCGCCGGCATCGACGAGGCGAAGCAGGAGCTTTCCGAAATCGTTGAGTTTCTCAAATATCCGGCGAAGTTTCAGCGACTCGGCGGCAAGATTCCCAAAGGGTGTCTCCTTATCGGACCTCCTGGCTCCGGAAAGACTTTGCTTGCCCGCGCCATCGCGGGAGAAGCGGATGTTCCTTTCTTCACGATTTCCGGATCCGATTTCGTCGAGATGTTTGTAGGCGTCGGTGCGTCGCGCGTGCGCGATCTTTTTGAGCAGGCGAAAGTCAGCGCTCCCTGCATTGTTTTCATCGATGAGATCGATGCAGTAGGCCGCCGGCGCGGCGTCGGTCTGGGGCCTACCAACGACGAGCGTGAACAGACGCTCAACCAGTTGCTGGTGGAAATGGATGGGTTCGATACAAAGGAGGGCGTGATCCTTCTGGCGGCAACCAATCGCCCGGACGTCCTGGACCCCGCATTGCTTCGGCCGGGACGCTTCGATCGCCAGATTGCATTGTCGAACCCCGACATTCTGGGCCGTGAGCAGATCCTGAAGGTCCATTTGCGCGGGGTTCCATTGACCAGCGACGTTGATGCCAAAGTGGTCGCACGTGGAACACCAGGTTTTTCCGGGGCGGATCTTGCAAATCTAGTGAACGAAGCCGCGTTGCTTGCGGCACGGCGAAACCGGGACGCAGTGTCCATGGCGGAATTCGAGGATGCCAAGGACAAGGTCATGATGGGCGCGGAGCGCCGCTCGATGGTCATGACCGCGAAAGAAAAGGAGACGACGGCCTTTCACGAAGCGGGCCATGCTCTTGTGACGATGAACATGCCCGCTCACGATCCTTTGCACAAAGTGACCATCATTCCCCATGGCCGAGCGATGGGCGCGACGCTATCTCTTCCAGAACGCGATCGGTACGGCTTCGCACGCAAGGAGCTTGAGGCGAAACTCGCCATCCTTTTCGGCGGCCGCGTAGCGGAGGAATTGATATTCGGCTCGGACAATCTCACGACCGGCGCGACCGACGACATCAAGCAGGCGACAAGGCTTGCCCGCCGGATGATTACCGAGTTCGGGTTCAGCGAGAAGCTCGGGCCGCTATGCTATGGGGGTGAAGACCGCGATGACGCATTGGCCGGATACGGTTTCGCGAAACGGACGGATATCTCTGAAGATACGGCAAAACTGATCGATAGCGAAACACGCAATCTCGTGGAACAAAGCGAAACAAAAGCCCGTATGATTCTTTCGTCTCACCTAACCCAGCTAAAGCTTCTGGCTGCTGCGCTTCTTGAAAGCGAGACTTTATCGGGAGAGCAAATCGAACAGCTGTTAAGCCGCAAGGCTGCATAGGTGCGGCATAAGCGTTCGCGCGTTTTCCGGAGCGCACTTCAGGTGTGCCGCCTGACCAACGGCGGCCTAGCTTCGAAACTTTGGACGCGAGGACCAGAAGATCTGGTGTGAGTGATCCGCATCGTCAACTTCCGATAGGTCCAAATACGTAATTGATCTGCATCAGCCTCACCACAGTACAATCTGCAACTCTGGTGCTGCGAATACTGCCGATAGTAGAATGGAAACTATCCATGGTTGCAGGGCATCAGATCGATCGGGAGCCGAATTCACAAGCTGCGTTCGGTGAAAAATGCTCTGATTTCGTATGCGAATTGGAAGCCCCCGGCTGCCCCCTTGCCAGCCTTCGTCAAGCTCTAGCGCGAGAGGAAGATCTCCTTAGGGAGAAGGATGAGCTCATCAGGCAACAGAAAATCTTGAGCCGGGAGTCAGACCACCGCTTGTTAAATGGGTTGCAAATAGCCGCCAGCTTTCTTTCGCTGCAAAGCCGTGCGTCGTCAAATCCGGAATGCAAAGAGGTGTTGCTGGCCGCCGCCGATAGAGTTGCCGCGATCGCGCGCATTCATCAGCGCCTGCATTGTCTCGACGGCCGAAAAACAGTTCGATTCAAGCAATATCTCGATGAGCTCTGTCATGACTTCTCTGGGATGCTCTCGGCCGGTGACTCGGAAGCTGAGATCGCATGTGAAGGGACTGAGATCGACATGCCCATCGAGAGCGCGACGCCGCTCGCCTTAGCGGTGAGCGAATTGCTGATGAACGCTGTGAAGCATGGGAGCTATCCGATTTGCGTGAACTTGGAAACGGGGGCGCAGAACATTTCATCGATTTCGGTTGTAAATTGCGGAACGCCACTGCCGTCAAACTTCGACCCCGCGCTCTGCAAGGGGCTTGGGATGAAGATTATTGGATCCTTGATCCAACGCCTCAATGGAGAACTGCAGTACGGTCGAGGGGCAGGAGATAGTGGCACGAAATTTGTTATAATATTTCCGCTGCCAAATGATGCGCAGACGTGCTCGCATTGATCCGAACTCAGACACCTGGAACTGTTATTCAGAACTGTTGGAGCGATGTCTTTGAGCAAGATTTCCTGGATCATGCCATTTCAATGAAACGGCTTGGCCGGACGTGGCTTTCCGAGCCACTGAGAGAGTCGATTCCGGAACATGGGTTTTGGACGCATTTCCGGGTCGGGCATGCTGCGGCGGCCTGAGAGCGTGTTGATCCGAACCAGGAAGTAAGCAACGTCTAGCGGACGGTCTGCGCCTTTTATTATCGTCTTCACGTAGGCCGGTTCCCACCACATGGGCCGTCTTTGCAGCAATTCATAGGCATGTTGCCTCTGTGATAGGAAATGCGGAGTGTCCGGCAGCTCTTCAAAAGTCCCGAACACAATGACGCTAAGCCAATTCTGTGCATTTGCGATTTCGTCAATTTCCATGCAGACGAGCGGATTGGCCCTCATCCAGCTCATTTTTCTTCCCAGCGTCGTAACGGAATAGAGCGAAAGGGCGTTGTCATCGTATGCAAAAAATATCGGGCTGACGTATGGTTGGCCGTTGTGAGCACAACCCAAATGTCCAAAATGCGCTCGTTTTAGGACATCGACGCATTCATCGTGGCTCATATCTCCGATTTGCAAAGCACGATCTCCAATTGTGCGCCTCTCTAATATTCGAGCTCGAACGATCGTCTTTGAGGTCGATCAACAGCCAACATTATAGTATCAGGGGAGTTCCAGATGCGGATTTGATTTGCCTCAAGAATGTGGTGCTCGGCCGGGCTCTACTAATCCAAACAGGTAAGACAGGAGCGGCACATGACAGACAAGTTTCTTCGTCAAGAGGTTCTTGATGAGCTGGATTACGAGCCTAGCGTCAGTTCCACAAATATCGGTGTCGCTGTCGCGAGTGGTGTGGTTACCTTGACTGGCCATGTATCAAGCTACGCGGAAAAGGTTGCTGCGGAAGCAGCTGTTCGCAGAGTGCGCGGCGTGAAGGCGATCGCCCAGGAGCTTGAAGTGCGGTACCCGTCCGACAAGAAGACCTCGGACGACCAGATCGCCAAGCGCGCAGTCGACATCTTGGAATGGAATGCGGTGGTTCCAAAGGGCGCGGTTCAGCCGACGGTGCGGGATGGCTGGGTCACGCTAACGGGCCAGACCGAATGGCAATTCCAGCGCGCCGCCGCGGAAAGTGCCGTGCGAAAGCTTTCCGGCGTGGCGGGTGTCATCAATAACATCGCCATCAAGCCTCGCGCACAACCCGCCGACATAAAGCTCAGGATTGAAAAGGCTCTGAAGCGCAACGCTGAAGTCGAGGCGCGTGATATCGGCATCCATGTTCTCGACGGAGGTGCGGTTAAGCTTGAGGGAGCCGTTCACAGCTTGCAGGAACGCCGGATGGTCGAAAGTGCGGTCTGGTCCGCGCCTGGCGTGCGGACGGTTGATGATCGTCTTTCGATTGGGTAGCGCTCGCGCGCATGAATTCGGATCGCCGTCTCGTGGCGGCGATCCCTTCTTTCGTTGAACGAAGTAGATTCCTTTTGTTCCAAAGCCGCTTTAAAAGCCGCCAACAGATAGTGGCAGGGCTTGATCTGAAACAAAGCGAAATTCTGGAATTCGGTGTCTATGGCCGGATTGTCATAGGAGCCGGTGTATTGCGTCTCTTTGTCTATGGTTTTCTGGTTGTAACAGTTCTGACTGGCGTTGCCTTCGCCCAGTGGCCAGCCATGCCGGTTCCGGGCAATTCTCAGGAATCTTCCGCGTTCGCGATACAAGAAGCGCTTGCGCGTCCCAGCGCGTCCCTGAGTGCCTATCACCTGAATCTTGATAATCTGCGCCGCTTCTACGGCGGAAGGAATCTGGCACCTGCTTGGCAGGGCGGCGTGCAGCAGGATCGTGATGCGGCGGTCGCGCTGGCGGCGCTGGAGGGTGCAGGCGCAGATGGACTGGATCCGGCCGTTTATCATATCGCTGCCATCCGGCTGCGGCAGTCTTTGGGATCGCCCGCTGCGATGGCGGAGGCTGATCTTCTGCTCACCGCCGGGGTGCTCGACTACATGCACGATCTGCGCGGGGGGCGGATCGCGCCATCGCAGATCGAGAACGGTGTCGAACTTCCCGTTACCTGGTTCGATTCGGTTTCGTCCCTATCAAATGCATTGGTGTCCGGAGCGCTGCAGCAAACCTTGATGTCACTGCAACCGCCGCATCAGGAATATGAAAACCTGAAAGCAGGGCTCTCACGGTATCGCGCGATCGAAGGTGAAGGCGGATGGTCTCAAATATCGGCCATACCTCAAGAGGGGGATGAAGCCGCTTTCGCCTCTTTGTGGCGTCGTCTCGCTGTCGAAGATCCGGGTTTGAATGCCGAGCCAGAGACGGCGACTGCATTCCAAGACGCGATAAGACGTTATCAATCGCAGAATGGACTTGAAGAAACGGGAGCTGTGGGGAAAGAAACGCTCGCCACGCTCAATATTCCCGTGAGGCAAAGAATTGGCCAGATTGTCGCCAATATGGAGCGCTGGCGTTGGCTGCCGGCATTCCAGCAGCAATACATCGAAGTGAACACCGCTGATGCGACCTTGAAGGTCGTCGATCACGGCAAGATCGTTCTCACTTCCAGGATCATCGCGGGAAAACCTGCGACGCCCACGCCGATATTTGCCGCTCAAGTGGTTGCGCTCACGGTCAATCCCTATTGGAATATTCCAACCACGATTGCGCGCAAAGAAATCCTTCCGAAGGAGCGGCGCCATCCCGGTTATATGGCGAGCCAGCATATTTTCGTTGCGGGGGACGGCACGTTGAAGCAACGGCCCGGCGCGGGCAATGCCCTCGGCTTTCTCAAGCTCGAAATGCCGAACCGGTTCGATTCCTATTTGCACGATACGCCGGCGCGCCGCCTGTTCGCGCGCAATGACCGGCATTTCAGCCACGGATGCATGCGCGTGCAGCAGATTGAGCCGCTTGCCTCTTACGCGTTGACCGGTGATGCCGCTGCGGCAAAGGACAAACTCGAGGCATTGATCGCCACTGGCGTCAACCAGCGGATTTCTCTTGACAAGACCCTGCCTGTTTATGTGCTCTATTGGACAGCGATCGCCGATCAGGACGGCGCCGTCGGTTTCAGGCCCGATATCTACGGGCGGGACGGCCGGTTGCTTGCCGCTTTAGCGGGGCATCTGCTTGGTCGTGTATCGCTGAACGTGAATTGCCAGGCCGTTTCGGCTGGATAGTTCACGACTTTCTATAATCGTATGGCCCACGACGCGCGCATAAGCGCGCGCCGCAAACCGTGAGTGTGTGTATGAAACATCTCAAGAGGCGCTGCGTATTGCGCCTGGCCGGCGCCGCGCTTGTCACCGGCGTCGCGAGTCCGGCCTTGGCGAAAACGGGACAGACGAATATCCGGTCACTGGCCCTGAGCAACCTGCATACTGGCGAAAGCCGAAGTTTCGACTATTGGGTCGAAGGCGCCTATGTGCCGGATGCCCTGACGGCCGCCGACCATCTGCTGCGCGACTATCGCAACAATGAGGTCCACACCATCGAGCCAAAGCTTCTGGATCTTGTGTGTCTTCTCCAGCGGCAGTTGGGGAGCGCGTCGGAGGTCCAAGTGATCTCTGGCTACCGTTCGCCCGCGACCAATGCCGCCATGCACGAACAGAGCAACGGAGTGGCCGCTCACAGCCTTCATATGAAGGGCATGGCTATGGATATACGGCTTGCCGACGTCCCGCTCGACCGGCTGCACAACGCCGCCCTCGTGCTTCAGGCTGGCGGCGTCGGATACTATCCGTCGCAGGATTTCGTCCATGTGGATGTGGGGCGGGTCCGGCGCTGGTGATCCCCGGGGTTGATCTCAAGCAATGATGAGCCCGCCGCTCCGGTTTCTACTTCAAGTGCATGAAACCAATTACAAAATTCTGCGGCGTTTTCGCACTGCTGCCCATGCTGATGGGTGAGGCGCGGTCCGAAAGGCATTTCTATTATGGTGCCGATTGCGCTCTCGAAAACACCTCTGACGCGGAAGTGGCGGATGCACTGGATGGCATCATTCTGGAAGGCAGGTCCGGCGCGGTGATCGCCAGCGACCTCGTCTGTGCGGATCGCCCGGCTGCCTTCCACGCGCTCGCCTTGGCGTTGCGCAGACCCATCGGCAATCAATATGCGTGGTTGAACGGTAAGAGCCGCGGGCTATCCCGCGCGACTTGGGAATTTCGCGATCACGGCGCACGATGTCGCGATTTCGCGCTGAATCACGCGATCAGTGGTCGTCGATATCTAAGGCAGGGCACCGCCTGCCTCGAGGCGGACGGCAACTGGCACCTGCATTGACGCATTGTGCTTACGCTGCTCATCGCGGGATTGTCGAGCGCCGTCTTCGTATTTTTCCAGAGGAAAGGCCATGGACCAGAATGAGGTCATTGCGTTTCTTTCCGAGCCGTCGAGCTATGGTCTTCCCGCTGGCGCGATAGAGCGCCATGAAACCCATGGAGCGATCGTCTTTTTGATCGGCGACTTCGCATACAAGCTGAAACGTGCCGTTCGGTTTCCGTATATGGATTATTCAACGCCGGAACGAAGGCGCGCGGCTTGCGAGGCGGAGCTCACCGTTAACAAACGGATGGCACCGTCCCTATATCTTGAGGTTCGCGCCATCGTTCACGGTGCCGATGAAAAGCTCCGCTTCGGTGCAAGCTCTGACCCCGGAGCGTTGGACTGGGTTGTGGTGATGAAGCGTTTTCCCCAGTCCGCACTGTTGGAGCAGATGCGCAGGCGTGGGGCGTTGGACGATGCCATCATGCGCCGGCTTGCCGAAGCCGTTGCGGAATTTCATGTGAAAGCGGAAACGACGTGGAGGTTCGGCGGCGCGGCGGGCATCGCGGATGTCGTGGAAGAGAATGTTCAGGTTCTGATGTCGTTTGAAGGCAAACCGTTCGCGCGCGAGCGGATTGCGACATATGCGGCGGCCGCGCGTGAGGCGGTGAAGACTATGACGGCGCGGCTCGACGCGCGGCGCGATTCCGGATTTGTGCGGCACTGTCACGGCGATTTGCATCTCAACAATGTCTGCATGATGAACGGTGAGACGCTTCTGTTCGACGCCATCGAGTTCAGCGAGGCCTTTTCTCACATCGACGTCTTCTATGATCTCGCCTTTCTGCTGATGGATCTCGAACATGCGGCGGAGCGGCAATTCGCGAATGTTTTGCTGAACAGATATTTAGAGCGCACCGGCGATTTTGGCGGACTGGCGCCGCTGCCGTTGTTTCTGTCTTGTCGCGCGGCGGTGCGCGCACATGTGAAGGCGGCTCAAGCGAATGACACGGGAGACATCGAAAGAGACGCGTTGTGCTATCTTGAGGACGCAATCCGTTTCCTTGTTCCGGCCAAGCCGCAGCTTGTTGTATTGGGCGGCATTTCGGGGACAGGAAAGTCCACGCTGGGCCGCGTCCTGGCGCCGATGATCGGCGCGGCACCCGGTGCAATCGTTTTGCGCAGCGACGTTTTGCGAAAGTCGCTCTGGGGCGTCCCGGAGAGTGTAACACTACCGGACGCTGCCTACGCTGCCGATACCACGCGTAAGGTCTATGATTTGTTGTCCTCGCGCGCGGCTGAAGTCCTCGCAGCGGGCCATGGCGTGGTCATAGACGCAGTCTACGGCACCGATGAGGAACGGGAAGGTGCCGCCGCTCTGGCAAGCCAAGCGCGCGTTGCATTTCATCCAATCTGGCTCGATGCACCGTTGGCGACACTGGAGCAACGGGTAACCGCGCGCCGGAATGATGCGTCGGATGCAACGGTTGAGGTCCTGCATAAACAGCGCGCTGCAACTACTTCTCCGACGGGATGGGTCACTGTCGATGCCGGTGGAACACCTGAAGATACGCTTCGGCGTGCATGTTCCGCTCTCGGAATAGACTATGATTCCGGCACTACCACGAGTGCACACCATGCCTGAGGCGTTGAGGGAGTGACTATCCATGCGTGCGATGATTTTGAATAAAGCGCGGACATCGCTTCGTCTGGACACAACGAAACACGTTCGCGAGCCCGGACCGCGCGAAGTGCTTTTGCGCGTGCATGCGTGCGGCGTTTGTCGGACGGACCTGCACATCGTGGATGGCGAGTTAGCCGATCCCAAGCTCCCGCTGGTGCCTGGACACGAGATTGTTGCCACGGTGGAGATTTGCGGCGCCCAAGTCGAGAAGCTGCAGCCGGGCATGCGCGTTGGCGTGCCGTGGCTTGGCTGGACATGCGGCGTCTGCGACTATTGCCGATCAGGCCGTGAAAATCTTTGCGACCGTGCGAAATTCACGGGTTACCAGATCGACGGCGGCTACGCGGAATACACGACCGCCGATGAGCGGTTCTGTTTTCCAATTCCGGAACGTTTTTCCAGTCAGGACGCCGCGCCGCTGATGTGTGCCGGCCTGATCGGCTATCGCGCGCTGCGTTTTGCGGGCGATGCCAAACGTCTCGGCCTTTATGGCTTCGGCGCGGCAGCTCACATCGCGGCGCAAGTAGCGCGCCACCGCGGGCAGGAGGTATTTGCCTTCACCAAACCCGGCGATGCGGCAGGACAGGCATTTGCGCGAAGCCTTGGCGCAGTTTGGGCAGGCGGTTCCGATGTGGCGCCGCCGGAAAAGCTGGAAGCGGCTGTGATTTTTGCGCCGGTTGGCGCAATTGTGCCGGCGGCGCTTGCGGCGACGGGGAAGGGTGGCATCGTCGTGTGTGCCGGAATCCATATGAGCGATATTCCGGCCTTCCCTTATGCGATCCTGTGGGAGGAGCGCATCATTCGCTCGGTGGCGAATCTGACGCGCGCGGATGGCGAGGAATTTCTCGCGGTTGCCGGCAAGGCGAATATCCAGACAACAACGGTGCCGTTTGCGCTCGCAGACGCCAACATCGCATTGGACAGACTGCGCAGCGGGGATATCGAAGGCGCTGCCGTGCTCCTGCCGTAGATTGCGCGAAGGACCGGCGGTGCCGGGGCAGAGCCGCCGGTCCAGGCGCCTCCGTCACGCGGCTTTCACCGCGATCTTCTTCTCAGAAGTCTGCAGCTTGGCAGACTTCGGAAGCGTGACTGTCAGCACGCCGTTTTTGAACGTCGCGGCGATCTTGTCGGTTTCCACGCCTTCCGGAAGGCCGAAATAGCGCTCGAAGGAGCCATAGTTTCGTTCGGAGAGGAAGTAATCCTTCTTCTTCTCTTCCTTCAGCACATCCTTCTCGCCGCGGATCACGAGGCCGCCATTGGAAAGCGCGACTTCGACGTTCTTTTCGTCGATGCCCGGCAACTCCGCGGTGATCTCGTATTCCTTGTCCTTCTCAACAATATCGACCGCGGGCGCATGGACAGACGTCAACGCCCGCCCGAAGGGCGCAAAATCGAACACCGAACGGGAGAGGGGCGAACGCCAGGAAACATTGTCGAATGCATCGAACAGGCGATCGACCTCGTTCCGAAGAGAGCGTAGCGGATGCCAGGATTCCACCGCATTCTTTTCCGCGTTCTTGACGGGCAGGTTGTGAACAGTGTCGGCCATAAAAACCTCCTGATTTTCAACGCCGCATATTGCGACGACGCAAAGAAACTCCGGGAGCGGGAGCCATCTTTGATGCCGGTCAAAAAGTGATGGAGATGAAAGAATAACTTTTAAGAAGTTCCTTTTGCCGCGCGGATCTCTTTCGCGCTGTTGGGCAGGACGCAACATGAAGCGGGTATGGGTCGCGACAGACGGTTCGGCGGGAGGCATGCGTGCCGTTGCTTTTGCGGCGCGTATCGCCGCGGAACTGCATGCGAAACTCACAATTCTGACGGTTTCAAATCCGTTCTTGGACGCTGGTTTGCGGAAATTCGCCAATCAGGAGCACGCTGCAGTCGGCGACATGATCGATGCTGAGGCGCAAGAAACCTTACGAAATGCCGCCGCCGTTGCGGCGAAAGAAGGCGCGGCCGTTGACAGGCAAGAGTCGTTCGTCGGCGACCCCGCCGAGCTTATCCTTGAGGCGGTCGGGCGAGAGAAACCCGATGCGATTGTCGTCGGAAAGCGCGGACATGGAAGGCTCTCCGGCCTGTTGCTGGGCAGCGTGTCCCAAAAGCTCGCGAGCCTTTCCGACGTTCCGGTCATCGTTGTTCCCTGAGTGGTTTTCAGCATCGATTTGCCGATGGAGACAGTCATGGAGTTACTCGAAGCGATTTATCAACGCCGCGCGGTGCGTTCTTTCAAGAAGCTGCCCGTCGCCGAAGATATGCTGCAGGAACTCATCGATGCTGCGATTCAGGCGCCGAACGCCGTAAATGCGCAGCCCTGGAATTTCACGGTGATCCGCAACGCTACCTTGCTGGACAAGATATCGGCCGCTTCGAAGCAACACATGCTGGCCAGTCCGGGAGAAGTATCGGCGATGCATGGCTTTCGGGAGTATCTCGGCAACCCGGATTTTCACATTTTTTATCATGCGCCGGTGCTGGTCCTTATTTCGGTGCGCGGCCAGGACTGGGCCGCCGAAGACGCAGCGCTCGCCGCTCAAAACCTTATGCTTGCGGCCCACGATCGGGGATTGGGCACCTGCTGGATCGGTTTCGCGCAGCGCTGGCTGCAGACCGGGGAAGGCAGGCGTTTTATCGACTTGCCTTCTGGCTGTGTGCCGATCGCTCCCATCATTGTGGGGCATCCCGACGGCGTCACGCCGCCGGTGCCGCGCAAGGCGCCTGTTATCCAATGGATAGACTGATGCTGCGCGGCTAGACTTGGCGTTCAATTCTGGCGGCAAGCGATGTCGATCCATAGCGCAGGTATCCTGCTTCATCGCGGCAGACATGGCGTCGCCCAGGTTTTTCTTGTTCACCCCGGCGGCCCTTATTGGGCGAAGAAGGACTTGAACGCGTGGTCCATCCCCAAGGGGGTCGTCGATGCGGACGAGGATCATTTGCTCGCTGCACAGCGGGAATTCCGGGAAGAAACGGGTTTTTTGGTGGAGGGTGCGTTCGTTCCACTCGGCACGTTCCGTCAACCGAGCGGAAAGCAGCTCAGCGTGTGGGCAGTCGAAGGAGACTGCGATCCTGCGCAGTTGATTTCCAACAGCTTCGAAATGATCTGGCCCCCAAAATCCGGACAGACGCAGAGATTTCCGGAGGTGGACCGGGGTGGCTGGTTTGCCCAAGCCGATGCCATGGCCAAAATCGTAAAAGGCCAGCAACCCATATTGCGCAAGTTTTTTTGAGCTCGCCGGTCCGTACGGCAGCGCTTGATCTTCCGCAATGCTATCGCAGGCAGTCGTGGGAATATAAATATATGTGCTTCTCGGCCGCGGCCAGTTTCACAAGTGCTGTCCTGACCGCTGGCGTCGGGATCGCGGCGCTTTCCAAAGTTGCGCGGGCCCGCGAAGCTCCGGTCGCTGCAATTCCTTTGGTCTTCGCCGCGCAGCAGGCGGCAGAGGGAACACTGTGGTTGGGTTTCGCGCACGCATGGCCTGCTTCGGTCATGCTGTTCGCCGCCAACTTTTTCGTCCTGATCGCTCTGGCTTTCTGGCCCGTGTGGTCTCCGCTGGCGGTGGGTTTGATCGAGAAGTTGCCCGGCCGGCGCTTCGCGATGTTCGCATTTCTACCCGCCGGATTGGTCCTGGCCGTCTATTCGGCCCGAAACATTTTCGAGAATCCTTATGCGGCATCGGTGGTCCATCACAGCATCTGCTATATATCGCGCGGGCCATATCCGGCGGCGGGCGTGCCTGTTTATATGCTGTGCACCCTCGCGCCCCTGTTTCTCTCCTCAGATTCATTTCTTCGCAAATTGGGCGGCGTCCTGGCGATTGGCGCGGTTATTTCCCTGATCTTCTTTTACGTCAGCTTTGTTTCGGTATGGTGCTTCTTTGCCACCGCGGCAAGCATTGGAATTTATGTTTTCTTCCATCAGAGGCAGAAAACTGTGCTGGCTACAGTGCGAGCAGCGCGGCCATGATGGTAGAATTTTTTGTCGTTGCCGGAATCGCTACCCGCCATGATCGCCGTGTAGCATATCGTTTGGTTGAATAGGGTCGGGACGAATTTATGCCACGGCAATCAACGGGGTCTCACCTGCGTTTCAACCCGCTATCCGGGGAGTGGATATTGGTTGCGCCGAAGCGCGGGCTGCGTCCGCAATCGGAAAGGACATCACCGCCCGCTCAGGATCTTCTGCCGTCACATGATCCGAACTGCTTTCTCTGTGCCGGCAATCTGCGCGCGAGCGGTCTGCGCAATCCAGACTACGTGGCGGCCTACGCCTTCGATAATGATTTTCCGGCTCTTTCTGCGCAGAGCAGTTCTGTGCCTGCGGATCACGATGGGGTCATCATGACGGCACCCGAGCGTGGTGTCTGCCGGGTGATGTGCTACTCGCCGCGTCACGACCTCGGGCCGGCGCGGCTCGAACGCAAATCGCTGCGTGCCGTTGTCGATGGATGGGCCGAGCAGTGTCGCGAGCTCGGCACCATGCCTTGGATCAGACATGTGCAGATTTTCGAAAACCACGGCCCCTTGGGCGGAGCCAGCAGTCCTCATCCGCATAGCCAGATCTGGGCGACATCCCATATACCTGACATTCCGAAGACGGAGGAAGCGCTTCAGAAGAAATACGCCGAAACGCACCACTCCTGTCTGCTATGCGACTATACCAGGCTCGAGATTTCGCTCGGCGAACGTGTTGTTTGCGAGAACGAGGCGTTTGTCGTGGTCACGCCGTATTGGGCTATGTGGCCGTTCGAGACGATGGTCCTGAGCAAGCGGCATTTTGGCGCTCTTGAAGATATGAGCGACGCCGAAAAAGACGGCTTCGCCGACATCATGAAGCGCATAACATCGCGTTACGACAATCTTTTCGAAGCGCCCTTTGCTTATTCGATGGCTCTTCATCAGGTGCCTTTGGATGGCGGCGAGCATCCTGAATGTCACTTTCATGCACACTATTACTCGCCCGTGAAAGCCGCATCCGTGCAGAAGATCATGGCCGGTTATGAACTGGCGGCAGGTCGGGAACGGGATGATCTCCCGGAAGACGCCGCTGAGCAGCTTCGCGCCATTGCCGATATTCACTATCTGGATAAAGCCCGGTAATTGGCGCGGATCAACGCTAGGCCGAGAACGCCAAATATTATTTATTTAAATCTGCCCAGCTTCGATTTGCTTGACGTGGATCAGAGACGTTCTGGCGCGATCGTCCATTCTGCAAAGGTGAATTGGAGGGTCTTTAAATGGTTAAATCCATCTTTGTCCCGCTGACCGGCTTCGACAGCGACTATCCAGCGCTGGAAGCGGCGATGACTCTTGCGAAGAATTTCGTCGCTCGGATCGAATGCCTTCATGTCCGCTTGGACACGGAAAACGCGCTAGTTCTGATGACCCGAGAGTCGTCCTGGAAAATCGAACGCGAAGAAGGCCAGCTTTCGCAGAAAGCGCGCGCCGTATTCGAGGATGCCGGCAAACGCCATGATTTTCCGGCGGATGAGGTCGGTGCCGTTTTGAAGGGCGTCGGCATGAAGTGGCATGAGGTGGAAGGCTTTCCGCTGCCCGAAGCTGTTTATCATGGCCGGATGAACGACCTGGTGGTCGTTGCGCGCGATCCGCGCCTTCTGCCCGAGCGTGTCGCCGAGATCGTGATGCGGACAGGCAGGCCGGTGCTCGTTGCGCCCGCCAAGCCATCCCCGACCATCGGCGAGACGATCGCGGTCGCATGGAAAGACACGCCGGAATCCGCCCGTGCTCTGACTGTGGCCATGCCGTTCCTGCTGAAGGCAAAAAAAGCTCTACTCATAGCTGTTCAGGAAGACCCCGAAAGTGAGCGCAATGTACGCCAGTCTTTGGAAGAGTTGCGCGCGCGACTGAGGCTGCATGGGATAAACGCAGAGACTCTGATCGTCACAGAAGTTCCCGTCAGCACATCGGAATCGATTCTGACGGCCGCCTACAATCACGGATGCGATCTTCTCGTGATGGGCGCCTATGGCCATAGCAGGTTGCGCGAATATGTTTTCGGCGGTGTCACGCAGGATATGTTCATCGAGTGCGCACTACCCCTGCTGGTCTTTCACTAGCTAAATTCTTCGTGGAGACGTCAAAATGCCTGCTTACAAGGATACTTTGCTGGCCCTGTCCAGCTATCCGGATGCAACACCGGATTATGTCATCGATCAGGCTGTGGCCATTGCCGACCGGCTCGGCGCAGGCATTTCCGGACTGGTGCAGGTTCTGGAGCGCAAAAGCTTTTCCAAGTCATATTCGCATGGCGAATGGCTGATCGATGTTCCCAGCATGATCGACGGCGCGCTCCAGAAGAGCGCAGACAGCGCGAAAGCCTCGCTGGAGCGATTTGAAAAAACCGCCAAGGCCCAAGGCGTCTTCCGCGAGAAGCTGCTGGAGGCAACGTCGCCTCTACCGTCTTCCGAACACATCGTTGAGCATGCGCGGCAGCGCGATCTAACGTTCCTGCCCGTGCCGGAAATGATCGGACTGGATGAGCTCTTCAACGAAGCGGTTGTTTTCAATTCCGGCCGTCCGGCGATTCTTCTGCCGGCGATTGCGGAGAAGGGCCCCAAATCCTTCGCGATCGACCGTGTCGTGGTAGCATGGGATTTTGGCCGGGCGGCGTCGCGCGCATTGGCCGATGCGATACCTATCCTCAAGATGGCGAGCGATGTGCGCATCGTGACCTTCTCCAAGGAAAAGAAATTCCGCGATCATCTTCCGATCACCGATCTGGAACGGCATCTGAAAGCGCACGGCGTGGATGCAGTTTTCGATACCGTTGATGTAAACGACCGCCCCATCGGCGAGGCGATCGAGCGCTATGTCACTGCGCACAAGGCCAATCTGCTGGTGATGGGCGCCTTCGGGCACAGCAGAATGTTGGAGTTCATCCTGGGCGGCGCCACGCGCAGCGTGTTGTCGGCGCCCCCCATTCCGGTGTTCATTTCGCACTGAAACAACAAGGCGGTGGCGGACATGGCGGCGCCTGATTTGCAGGCGGTGTTCGCCGCACCGGTTTGGCGGCTGCTGACCGCATTGGCGATCGGAACCATTATCGGGATTGATCGCGAGCGACGGAAGGGTGATGGCGCTCGCCGCGGTCCCGCCGGGCTTCGCACTTTCGCGCTGATCGGGTTGCTGGGCGGGCTCGCGGCACAATCCCAATCGACGGGACTTCTCATTGTGAGCGGCGCGTTCGTGGCCGTCGCTGCGGTAATGAGCTACTGGCTCGACGATCGCCGCGACCCGGGGTTGACGACCGAAGTCGCCATGGTCGCAACATTCCTTCTCGGCGCGGAGGTGCAGCGCGACCTCGTGTCAGCGCTCGCCATTGGCGTGGTTGTCACAGTCCTTCTTGCGTGGCGCGATCCTCTGCACAAGCTTGTGCGTGATGTTCTCACTGAGGGCGAACTGCGCAACGGCCTGATCTTTGCCATTGCCGCCCTTGTGATTCTTCCCTTGCTACCTGACAGGACGGTCGATCCTTTCAACTTGATCAATCCTTTCGCATGGTGGCGCCTCGTCGTGGTGCTGATTGGGCTCAGCGGTGCCGGCTACGTCGCAAGCCGAATTCTGGGACCAAGACTCGGGCTTGTGGCGGCCGGATTTGCGTCTGGCTTCGTATCCAGTTCGGCCGCGATTGCAGCAATGGGAGCGCGATCGCGAAACCAGAGCGGGTTTGCCGGGCCTTCCGCAGCCGCGGCGACGGCATCGACGCTTGGATCTCTAATCTATCTTGGAGCGCTGGTGACGGCTGCTGATCCAGCACTGTTGCGTCCCCTGGCAATCCCGTTGGGATGCGCTTTTGCGGGTGTGCTCGCCTATGTTGCCGGATTATCCCTGCGCGCCTTTCCGAAAGAGGCATCGCTTCTTACTCCCGGAAAGGCCTTCGATGTCAGAATCGTGGTGGTGTTCGTGGTTTTGATGGCAGCGTTCGGGCTTGTCGCCGATCTGCTGGCATCTTTTTTCGGATCCGGCGGCATCAAGGCGGGAGCCGTCGCCACGGGCCTCGTCGATGTTCACGCGACCGCGGCGACTATCGGCACGCTCGTTGCGAACGGAAAAGTCGATCTTGCCACCGGCGACATGGCAATCCTCTTCGCTCTGACAGCGAACATGCTGGTGAAAGCCCCGGTCTCCTTCGCCTCCGGCACGCCGGAATTTGCCACGCGGGTTTCGGGGGGGCTTCTGATTCTGCTCGCCGGCCTTTGGAGTGGCTATTTTTTCTCCGCGTCCCTCGGGAACTGATCTGGCCGTTGACCTGGATCATCCAGCCGGACGGGGTTTGCGCCATCCTGATCTGGATAGCTCTGAAGGGAGACATCCATGAACAGGCTTTCCGGAAAAGTGGCCCTGATCACTGGCGCCGCGCTGGGGCTTGGCCGAGCTACCGTGGTGCGCATGGCGGAAGAAGGTGCGAAAGTCGCGATCCTGGACGTTCTGGACGATGACGGCCGGGCTTTTGAAAAAGAACTCGTCGACCGTGGGTTCGCGGCAAGATATTGGCATTGCGATGTCTCGAAGGAAGCCGAGGTTGCCTCTGTGTTCGTCGCTGTTGTCCAGCATTTCGGCAAGCTCAACATAGTCGTGAACAATGCGGGCGTGTCGGGCGCGAACAAGCCGACACACGAAATCACCGAAGCCGAATGGGATTTCGTGCAGGGCATCAATGTGAAGGGTGTCTTCTTCGGCACCAAGCATGCCATCCCCCTCCTTCGCAACGCGGGCGGCGGCAGTATCATCAATCTTTCTTCGATCTACGGTCTGGTAGGCGCACCCGACGTGCCGCCTTACCACGCCTCAAAAGGCGCCGTTCGGCTGATGACGAAGACCGATGCGATGATTTACGCCCCGGACCACATCCGCGTGAACTCGATTCATCCGGGCTTCATTTGGACGCCGATGGTTGAGCATCACCTGGCCGGCATTGGAGATGTAAACGAGGGGCGCAAGGCAACTGACGCACTGCATCCGCTTGGCCACATCGGCGAGCCGGACGATATCGCTTGGGGCGCTGTTTATCTGGCGTCCGACGAAGCGAAGTTCGTTACGGGCTCGGAGCTTGTAATCGACGGCGGATACACCGCGCGATGAAACTCAGAACGATCGTCGCCATAGCACTGACCGGAATTTTTCTCGCCAGTCCTGCGACAGCCTCGTCCATCACATTGTTCAGCGGTCCACCGCCCGCAAAGACAGACCGGTCCGCGTCCGTACCGCCTGAACTTCCAGGTTCGCCCGCCAGGGAAATGGACCGCGATAGCGGCATGTCGAGCGATGGGCTTGCCCTTCTGCTCTGGTGCATGTCCGCGCTCGCAGACGGAAATTTTCGTGACGCGCAGAAGGCCTGTAGCCGCGCAATCAAGCTCGACCGGTGGAATCCTGCTCCTTACAAGTTACGCGGCGCCTCCTACCTCTTCCAAAAGCGTTTTGAGCAGGCGCGTGTCGATTTTGCCTATGCGGTTGGTCTAGATCCGACAGATCCTGAGAATCATGCAGGATATGCAGAAGCACTTCGCGGGCAGGGAAAATATCGCGATGCGATTGCGCAATTCTCCGTGGCGATTCGATTGGCGCCAACCGACGCGCGGATGTGGAATGCGCGCTGCTGGACCCGCGGTGCGTTCGCGCGGGAGCTTCCGGAGGGGTTATTCGACTGCAACACGGCGCTTCGGCTCGCGCCGGGTCAGCCGGATATTCTGGACAGCCGAGGTCTTGTATATCTGCGGATGGGCAGGCTTGACGACGCCACGCGTGATTTCGGCGCTGCTCTTCGGAGGCGCCCCAATCTCGCAACGGCGCTTTACGGGCGTGGTGTCGCACGACTGAAACGTGGAGATGCAAAAGGCGCGCAAGCCGATGTCCTTCGGGCGCGCGCGGCGGACCCGAATGTGGATGACATCTTTTTCTGGAAGCCGCTGCTTTCGCTGCGCTGCCTGACCGGAATCGTCAGCGATCATGGTTGGAAATGCCGCTTGCCGAAACCGCCGATGCACAAAATTCCGAAAGGAGCACGCACAGCGGTGTTTCGCTAAACAGCCCCACACTTAATCGCGGCAATCGATCGTAAGATGTAAGTCGTGCGATGCCCGGAACGGATATCCGAAGTGCGCGCGTATCTGATCGCGCTCTTCCGCCGGGGTATGGTGACAAATCCACAATCTCTCCAGATGAACCTGCTGTTTGGCGTCGTCGGCCGGTGTCTCTGAGCGGAAGCGCCAAGTCTCAATGCGATCGGCCGGGAACGGCGAAGTGTCCTGGCGCCGCCAGCCCGTAGCGGTGAGGTGAAAAAAGCCCTCATCCACTTTTGGATATGTGGTTTGTGAGGGTGCCGACGATGCCATGACTGCTCTCCTTTATAATCACTTTGGCAAAGGTGCGGAGATGAGTTCTGATCTGGATCAGGCCAACGTGTGCAATCCGTCTGCAAGAATGCCGGTCAGATCGATTTGGGCGTAGGGGTTTGGAACCGAATTGGTGGTCACCAGGCGCGCGCCGAGTTCGATGAGCGCCTGGTCACTGTGGTCGGCGAAAAGGCCGTGGATGGCGAGGCAAATCGGATGCGCAACCCCTTGCGCTCGCAGAAGTTTGACCGCCTCCAGCATGGTCCGCCCGCTGGAAATGATGTCATCCAGAAGAATGGGCGTTCTGTCATCGATGGTCGTCAGGTCCGGTGCACTGACCGTCACGCTGCGGTCGCCACGGCGCGTTTTCTTCAGCGTCACATAGGGCGCATTGATGTCGCGCGCGGTTTCGGAAACCCATTGCGCACTTTCTTCGTCGGGACCGATGAGGAACGGATTCTCCACATGCGCGGCGATCCAGGCAGAGACGGCCGGCGCCGCGTGCACGGCGGTGGCGGGAATTGTGTAAAGCTCGGCCAGCGATTTGTAACGGTGCAGATGCGGATCGGCGGTCACCAACCAGTCGAAATGTTGCGATAGCAAGGCCGCCATTGCGCGTGACGTGACCGCCTCGCCGGGCTCAAAGCTGTGATCCTGCCGCAGATAGGCGAGGTAGGGCACCACGAGACCGACTTGCGCCGCGCCCATCGTGCGGGCTGCGTCCGCTGCGAAAAGCAGAGGGATGATCTTCGGATCCGGATCGGCCAGCGTGCTGATCAGGGCAATGTGCTTGCGGCCGATCGCGCTTTTGAAGCGCAGATAGGTTTCGCCATCCGGGAATTTTCGCATGACGAGCGTGCCGATCCCGCAGCCCAGAGCGCCTGCCAGGGTTTTCGCCAGAGCCTCGTTGCCCGGCATGGCGAACAGCAGTTCAGGCGTCATGTGCTCTCGATCCGAAATATGTCGTGATGCGTAGCGGCATAGGCGAGGGCGTAGTCGAGCTCGCCCGGCGATTCCGCGTGGATGATGCAAAGCTCCTGTTCGGCGGCGATGTCCTGTCCGATTCTCGCCAGCAGTTCCACGCCCGCTGCCTTGTCCTCCGGCGCACCGGCCAGTTTCGCCAGCCGCGCGATCTTGCGGTTGTCGATCTCGGCGATGCGCCCTGAGGCTTGCGCGTGCAGGGATTGTTTGTGCGCGGAAACCGGCGGCTTGCGCATGCCGCCTTGTGCTTCGCAGATGCGCTGGAATTTTCGCCAGGCGCGGCCGTCGTTGAGTACGGACATCGCCAGCGCCGCTCCAGAATCCATAGGCGCGACGCCGGCAAGTTCAAGGAGCGCGCCGGCAAGCTGCGTCGCGCGCTCGCGCAAATCGGCGGGCGCGTCCGGCCGACATTGCAGCACGGCGAGGACATCTTGTGCTTCCAGCGCCGGACCGATTCCGCGCCCGACAGGCTGATCGCCATTGCCGATAAGCACGCGTGTCTTGATCCCGAAGGCTTGCGCTACCACGAGCAATCCGTGAGAGAGCTCTTGCGCTTCCTGCGCGGTTCTGACCTTTGCAGTACGCCCTACCGGCATATCGAGAACCAGATGCGTGGCCCCGGCCGCGATCTTCTTGGACATGACGGAGGCGATCATCTGGCCTTGTGTGTCGAGATCGAGTGCACGCTCCACGCGGATCAGGATGTCATCTGCCGGGCTGAGCTGAACCGCGCCGCCCCAGGCGATGCAGCCACCTTCTTCCTTCACCACGCGCCGTATCGCTTCAGCATCGAGCGTGACCGGCGCCAGGGTCTCCATCATATCGGCGGTGCCGGCAGGCGAGGTAATGGCGCGGGACGACGTCTTGGGCATGGTGAGGCCTAGCGCCGTGACGATGGCGACGATGATTGGCGTTGTGCGATTGCCGGGCAACCCACCCACGGAATGCTTGTCCACGACTATCGCTTCCGGCCAAGACAGCCGCTCGCCCGCATCGACCATCGCGCGCGTGAGACCGAGAATTTCCTTCTCGCTTAGTGGCGCGGCCGCGCAGGCCGTGAGGAACGAGGCGATGTGTATGCTCGAATATCGTCCGTCCACGACATCGCGGATGATTGCGCGGAAGCTGTTCTCGCTCAGATCGTGGCCGAAAATGCGGCTGCGCAGCAGGCTGAGCGACTCTACCGGATCGAGATGCTCGATGCTGATCGTGTCGCCATCCTTGAGGTCCAACCGCGACCAGGCCGAATCGGAAAGGATGGCTTCGTCACAGCCGATAATGTCCGACGTTACGGGAAAGAGCGTGGCTACGACTTTGTGATTACTAGCACGCAGGAGGATGCGCGTGTGCGCGGCGAACCCTTCGGATCGGCAGACCGCTGATCCGCTGTGCAGAAGCACAATGGCCTCGGAATGGGTATCCAGTCCGACACGGCGCGCCTTGATGTCATGATAGCCTGCCATCAGGAGAGAATGACCTTTTCTCCATGTTCCGGCACCAGGACAGTCCAGCCCAAATCCTGCTCGATGTCGTGCCGGAAGGTATCGGCAGCCGTCGGTTCGCCATGGATCACGAATGTCGTGATAGGCGGTTTTTGAAAGACGCGGAGCCACCGCATGAGTTCATGCCGGTCGGCGTGCGCCGACAGCATGGAGAGATTGGTGACTTCGGCGTGGACAGAAACGTAACGGCCATACATCTTTATGCTCTGCGCGCCTGCCACCATCGCCGCGCCGCGCGTGCCGCCCGCCTGGAAGCCGGCGAACACGATCGCATTGCGATGATCGGGCGCGTAGTGCTCGAGATGGTGCAGAACCCGCCCCCCCGTCGCCATGCCGCTGGCGGAGATGATGATCTTGGGCATCGGACTGGCGGTAAGCTCGCGCGATTCATCGCCTGTCTGCACATAGTGCGCGACCGTGGCGAGTGCCTTGGACTGCTCCGGCGTGAGGCGGTGGTCGCGAGGGTGCCGCCCGAGAATATTGCTCGCTTCGATCGCCATGGGACTATCCAGGAAAATGGGCAGGTCAGGGCGGATGACACCGGCAGCTTTCATGCGGGACAGATGAAACAGCAGGCTTTGTGCGCGTCCTACGGCAAAGGACGGGATCAGCACGGTGCCGCCGCGCTTGGCGGTGCGGTTCACGATTTCTGCGAGAACCTGTTCCGGATCGACAGTGCCATGCGTGCGGTCGCCGTAGGTCGATTCCACCAGCACATAATCGGCCCAATCCATTTTTTCCGGATCGAACATGATGGGATCGTCATAGCGGCCGAGGTCGCCCGAAAAGAGGATGCGCTTGCCTTCCCATTCCAGCTCGATGGATGCCGCACCCAGAATATGCCCGGCGCGGCGGAAGCGGGCCGTCGCGCCGCCCGGAATTTTTTGAACGACGTCGAAAGGAACCGGCTTGAGGAAATCCAGCGCCCGGCGCGCATCTTCTTCTGTGTAGAGCGGCAAGGCGGGTTTGTGCTTGGAGAAGCCTTTGCGGTTGGCAAAATCAGCATCGCGTTCCGCCAGATGGCCGCTGTCCGGCAGCAGAATTCCGCACAGGTCTTGTGTTGCGGCTGTGCAGAAGACTTGACTGCGGTAGCCGCGGTTGATGAGGAGCGGCAGGTAGCCCGAATGATCGAGATGCGCGTGCGTCAGAAGGACGGCGCCGATCTTGTGCGGATCGCCCGGCAGCGGCGCCCAGTTCTTCAGGCGAAGCGCTTTGTAGCCCTGGAACAAGCCGCAATCGATCAGGATGCGGTGGTCGCCATTATCGAGGAGATATTTCGATCCGGTGACCGTGCCCGCGCCGCCGAGAAAAGTGAGAGACAATGTCAATGCGCGTACTCCAGATGGTCAACATGGACCTGAGCTCTCAGCGCGTGCATGTCCGCGAGCGAACAAAGCCCCGTGCCGGGCGCCAGAAGCGCCGCGGCTCCGGCCGCAACAGCGATTTTCAGCGCGTCGGAAGGCGTTGCGCGGCGGGCGAAGGCCCAGACCAGTGCAGCAAGAAAGCTGTCTCCCGCGCCGATCGTCGTTTTAACTTCGACGCGCGGCGCCTTCGCCTTGAGTGCACACCCTCTGCCGATAAGCAGAGCTCCCTCCGCCCCGAGAGAGACGCACACAAATTCTGCACGGCCGGATGCCACGATCTGCCTAGCGGCCTTGATCCGATCTTCTTCGTTTAATGTCTTGTCACCTGTCAATTCATCCAACTCGCTCTGGCTTGGCTTGATGAGAAAGAGCCCGCCGCCATCCACCGCCGCGCGCAAAGATGCGCCCGAGGTGTCGAGAACCAAATGCGCACCGATGGACGCCGTGACGTTTGCGAGTTCCGCGTAGAAACTCACCGGTACACCGGGTGGCAGACTACCGCTTGCCACAAGAAACGATCCCGGCCGAAGGCGAGCGGCGATTGCATCGAGACATTTCCGAATCTCGAGCTCCGACAATACGGGACCGGGGAGAATGAAGCGGAATTGCTTACCGGTCGCGGATTCGCTGACGGAAAAATCTTCGCGCGTGTCGCCGGCTATCGCGATAGGCAGATGGCGCACGCGTTCGTCGATCAGAAGGTGCTTGAGCAATATGCCCATCGCGCCTCCACAGGGGAAAATAGCGATGGTTTCCGCATTGAGGCGCCGGATTACGCGTGAGACGTTTATGCCTCCGCCGCCTGGATGATGCCAAACATCGCTGCAGCGCAGTTTTTCAAACGGCTCAAGGACCGGAACCGCGCTGGACACATCCACCGCCGGATTCATGGTAAGCGTCAGGATAGGGCGGTTGCGCATTCGGTCTCCAGTTCGCGGACGCACATTAGGATAGGTTCGCGGGTAGAGTTGTCCTTGATCCGTATCAGGAGACCGTGACGCGGTGGATGCATACTGTCGCTGAAGCTTGGAAAGCGTGCATGGCATGGACGAGAAGAAAAGAGCAGACTTTTTTACCTATATCAACGAGCTTCGTTGTGGCGTCCTCTCCACAGCGGACAGGGAACATGGGCCCGAGGCGGCTTTTATAAATCTTGCCGTCACGCCCGATTTGTCGATCGTGTTTGAGACCCTCATTACCTCGCGCAAATACCGCAATCTGCAAAACGACCCACGCGCAGCGCTGGTGATTGGCGGGCGCGGAAAGACCACATTGCAGATCGAAGGTTTTGTCGATGAGCCTGTTGAGACAGACCTCGATGAGGCGATCGCGCTTTACTATGACGCTTGCCCTCAGAATCTTGGCCACCGCAACTGGCCTGGGCTGACCTATATGCGCTTGCGCCCGCGCTGGATTCGCTACAGTGATTATGGCCATCCTTGGAAGGTCGAAGAATATTTCCTGAAGGGCTGATCGGCTTTACCAGCGCTGATTATCGACCGAGTGAATATAAGCGATGATCGCATCGAGATCGGAGTCGAGGAACTGCTGTTCCTTCATCGGATGCTGCGGCGTTTTGATAAAGGCGCGCAGTTCCCGGTCTTTGCCTTCGTAGGCCGCGGCAATGGAAGCGAAGCTCGGGGCTGCCACCATTTCGAGTTGATCGGGATTGGGCACCGGCGCCGGCAGTTTTTGGTCCGCCGTAACTTGATGACAGGCAGAACAGGATTCTATCGCGCGATCTTTCCCGAGATCCACTGGCTGCGAGGCGATCGTGGGACTCGACGCCGCAAACCATAGAGCAGCGCAAAGGGGCAGATAAAACGGGCGCATGTCTTTGTATCCTCAATGGGCCAGAAAAATTGGAATGGTCGCGTGGGACAACAGATAATCTGTCGTGCCACCGAAAACCGTTTCCAACATGCGGCTATGACCATACCCGCCGCAGACGAGAAGATCGTATTCGCTTGCCGCAGCCGTCTCCAGAAGCTCCTCGGCAATCGACAGTTTGGGGGCCGAAATCAGAGTCTCACAGGCTTTAACGCCGTGCAGAGAAAGATATTCCTTCGCATCGCGGAGCGGCCGTTCCGATGTGTTGTCGGGACGAACACATGCAAACTGCACGGCATCGGCTTTTTCGAGAACGGGCAAAGAAGAGGTGAGAGCCTGCGCCGCCGCAGCGCCGCCGTCCCAGCCAATCAACACAGCGCTGCCGACTGTCTTGCACGCGCGTTCCGCGCAAAGGAGGACCGGCCGGCCCTGACGCGTGAGAACGTCGACAAGGGGTTGGCGAACATTTTCGGAGTCGCTTCCGGCCATCGAAGGAAAGACAATCAGGTCCGCCAAAGCCGCTTCCCTATCCATCACATCGCGCAAATGTCCGGTTTCTTCGCGATAGGTGGTGGTGACCGTATCGCCCTTTTCGGGAACGGAAACGATCTTCGCGTCACATTGCGCGGCCGCCATGGAAAAACTCTCTCGCGCTGCATTCGCAGCAACCTTTTTGGCGGCATCCGCCGCGTCGATGATCGACTGCATGATCTCAGGAGAAATGGGCATGTCAGACACCGGCATGGCTTCACGGACGTCCTGGTGCACGAACACCGCATCGACGAAAGCGTGGACACGTTTCGCCAGCGCGAAGGCGGTTTCGAGCGAGACACGGTCCTTCCGTGAGCCGTTGAGCGGGACGAGAATTTTCGCGATGGACATGACCAGTCTCCAAATCGATGCGCGAAAAATCTAGCCGTTCGCCAATTTGGGACTTTGACGCGGGTCAAGGTCTTTTAATGCGAGAGCAAAACCGGCAAGGGCGGATCGCGCAGGAATTCGTTGGTGATGCCCCCGAAGAGCGTTTCGCGGATACGGCTGTGGCTGAAACCGCCGATCACCAGAAGGTCTGCACGGTTCTCGCAAGCGAATTTCGCCAAGCTTGTATGAACGGCGGTTCCGAGAATGCGCAGGTGAACCTCAGAGCAGTTCATCCCATGTGCCTTCAGATAGGCCACAACGTTGTCGGTTCCGTAATCTGGGGCGCTTGGTCGCTGCAGGCAGACGAGCTCGATGATCTCAGCCTTTTCAAGGAATGGCATAGCGGCGGAAATTGCGTGCGCAGCGGGGATGGAGTTATTCCAGCCAATCATGATTTTTCGGAATGCCTGCGGTGGCTCTACCGCCAACAGCACGGGGCGCCGTTCCGTGAGGATCAGATCGACCGCAGTCTCAAATCCTCCTGGTGATCCGGCACAGGGCGCACAGACCGCAAGATCGCTGAGCGCTGCCGCCGCTTGGATTGCGCGCGGCGGATAGCCGATGACCTCGCGGAACGAAATGGTGACAGCGTCTTCCCGAATCGGCTTGGCAACCGCGCGAGCGCCTTCGGCTTTGCATGTCTGCGCAATCGTATCATGGATACGCTTGGCTGCGGTCCGGAAAATCTTCGTATTGCCGTCGATCACCGCGCTCATGGCTTCGGCGGTGAGCGGCACACCGATGATCGGCAGCGCCTCGGCGGGATCGGGATGGGCGTAAAGCGCCACCACATGAGCATTGAATGGCTTGGCGGCCCGGATCGCCGTGGTTAGCGCACAAGCGTCTCGATCGGAGCCGTCCACCGGAACGAGAATTTTCGCGTAGGACATGAGAGTCAGTCTTCGCTGTCTTCACCGCTGGCCAGATCTTCGAGAGCGTCCATGCTGCGGATCAGGATGCGATGGCGGTCGGGGATCGCGATAACATGCGCCGCCTTGAGGTCGGTAAGCGTACGACAGACCGTCTCAATGGTGAGGCCCAGATAGTCGGCGATGTCCTGGCGGCCCATCGGCAAATCCAGCGGTTGGCCGCTCTTCACGCCCCGATGCGTTGCCAGCGCCAGCAGGAATGCTGCGACGCGTTCTTTCGCAGTTTGGCGACCCAGCATAACCACATGCGCTTGCGCGGACGTCCAGCCATGACGCAGATGCGCCATCAGTTCCTGGCGGATGTCGGCGAACTCTTCTCCCAGCCGTTCGATGTGCGTGCGGTGATAGCGGATGACGGTAACCGGTGTGACGGCCTCCGCGGTGAGGCCGTAGGCGTCTCCGTTCTCGAAACCGAACATGTCGCCCGGCAGCGCGAATTCGGCGATCTGTCGACGGCCATCCAACATCATCTTTGACAGGCGCACGGCACCTTCGACGACTTTATATGAATACTCACTGTCGTCGCCGTCGCTGAAGATCGTCTTGCCGCGTCCGACATTGATAACAGCGCCGATCTTGCGTTGCGCCGCGATGTCGCTGATGCAGGCCTTTGGCTTGCGCGAAGAGGAAGAGACTTGATGGGCGGCATATCCTGAGGATTGCGCGAGGTTGGTGTTCAACATTTCTTCTCTCCTGTTTGCTTCGTCAGCGGGGGGAGAGTTGACCGTTTGGCTGTTGAAGAAAATTCGCATCAGCGCGTACGTGGAGTCACGGATGCTGTGACGCCGCCGCAGTCATGACAGTGATCTGTCGCAGAAGATCATGCGACGCCACCGGCTTGTTCAGCCGTCCGCAGCCTTCTACCGCAGCGAGGCGCTGGGAAAGCCCGGGCTCTGCAATATCGGTTAGAAGGATAACAGGGATCCTAATGCTACTGCTGCGTAGAAGCTCTATCAAATCCATACCGTTCACGTCGGCCATGGAAAGATCGACCAGAAGCAGACTATCCGCCCTTGGATGGCTTAGATAATCGGTAGCGGACCCATATTCCGATACTTGATAACCATGCGCGTCCAGCAGGATATGAATGGAATCGCGAACGGCCGGGTCGTCGTCGATAATGCCTATGCGAGGACGGCTATCCAAAGAATCTGCTCCTGATGAGAGCAGAAAATGACGCAGATTGCCCGATCGGGAAATTCGTCCGATTGCGTACGTGGAAACGCTTATGGGCGGAGGGGCGGCAGTTGCGCCGCAACCAGACGGACCAATTCCGCCACGTTTTTTACCTGCATCTTGGCCAGAACCCGCGTGCGATGAACCTCGACCGTGCGGAAAGAGATATCGAGCTGTTGCGCGATCACTTTATTGGGATGCCCAAGCGCCATCAGGTCCATGACTTCGCGCTCGCGCGCAGTGAGGTCCGCCAAACGCTCCGCCACGGCGGGATCGGTTGTTGCGATGTTTTCCGGGACCACTTCGAGAGCGCGCTTGACCGATGCCAGCAACGCTTCGTGATGGAATGGCTTTTCGATGAAATCGGAGGCTCCGGCCCGCATTGCGCGCACGGCCAGCGGCACGTCGCCATGCCCGGTGATGATTATCATAGGAAAGTGGCGCCCGCGGCGGACAAGTTCGTCCTGGAGGGCGAGGCCATCCATCTCCGGCATGCGGATATCGGTTATCAGGCACGCGCAACGGGACTGTATGTCGCCGGAAAGAAAACGCGCGGCGGACGCGAACGTTTCAACGGTATAACCTGCGGCGTCAAGCAATTCGCCCAGCGACTCGCGAACGCTTTCGTCGTCATCGACAATGCAGACCAGTTCTCCAGACATCACGCATCCACTGGAAGTTGAATTTTGAAGATAGTGCCTCCGGTGGGATTGGGCACCATCCAGATTCGTCCGCCATGCGCCTCAATGATCGTGCGGCAGATGGAAAGCCCCACGCCCATACCCTTTTCTTTGGTCGTCACGAAAGGTTCGAAAAGCTGTTGCGCGACGGAGTCCGGTATGCCGGAACCCGTATCGGCCACCGTGATCTCCACGATTTTGGCACCCGCCCGGTAGCTGGAAATTGACAATTCACGCCGATCGGTTTCCTTCATTGCCTCGGTCGCATTGCGCAGGAGATTCACGATTACCTGCTCGATCTGTACCTTGTCCACGCGTATAGCCGGCAGGTCGGGCGCGAGATCGAGAGCGAGAGACACGCCGTCATTGGATGAGCCGACGAAACCCAGGGCGATAGCTTCTTGCAAGGCGGCGTTTAGGTCTTCCTCGACGCGATGCGGCTCGCGCTTCTCGAGGAAGGATCGCAGACGCTGAATGATCGCGCCGGCCCTTTCGGCTTGTAGGATGGCCTTGTCGAGGAGCGAGAAAGCCTTATCGCTTCCGACGCCGCCGGCCTGGGACCAGCGCAGCTTGGCCGCGCTCACATAGTTCATGATCGCCGTCAGCGGTTGATTGAGCTCGTGTGCGAGCGCGGACGAGAGCTGGCTGACGGCATTTACACGCGCCGCATGGGCCAGCTCCGCTTGCAGTTTGCTGGCCCGCTGCTCGATTTGACGTTGTTCTGTAACGTCGCGCAGGATTGCGGAAGCACCAATGATGGTTCCGGTGCCTTCGCGGATCGGCGAGACGGAGAGCGACACTGTGATCTCTCGGCCGCCCTTGCACAGGCGCGATGTTTCGTAGTGATGGACGGATTCACCGGTACCGACCCTTCGCAGAATCTCTGTTTCTTCCGCTCGCCGGTCGGGCGGAATGATCGCCCAGATCGGACGCCCGACCATTTCCACGGCGGTATACCCAAAAATCGTTTCGGCCGCCGGATTCCAGGTTCTGACAATTCCGTCCAGCGATTTGCTGAGGATGATGTCATCCGACGATTCCACGATCTGCGCCAGATCACGGTCGGCCTGCGCGCGGCGTTCTTCCTCCGCGCGAATGTCGGTGAGATCATGGACGATGCCGATGAAAACGCGTTCGTTTCCGATGGCGCCTTCGCCGACGGAGAGATACATCGGGAAAACCGTACCGTCCTTGCGCCGCCCCTTCACCTCGCGTCCTATCCCAATGATGCGCGCATCGCCCGTCTTGCGGTAACGGTCGATGTAGCCGTCGTGCTCGGTCCGGTATGGCTCGGGCATCAGCATGTTCACATTGCGGGAAACAACCTCTTCGGAGGCATACTGAAACAGCTTGCGGCAGGCCTCGTTGTAGAAGAGGACCTTGGCTTTCTTGTCGATGACGATAATACCGTCCACCGCCATCGATGTCAGAACATCGAAAAGCGTGCCACGGTCAACCAGTGCCAAAAGATCTTGAATATTGCCGGTCATTGTCGTCGCCCAAGCGTATCACCCGTGGGGCGCGAGAACCATGCCGGTCATCGGGCGAGAGGAAGGGTCGCGCGTAGGACGCCATGGGTGGCGGAAGTGATTTGGAACCCGAATTCCCGGCAAATTGTTAACATTGTGTCGTTTTCCAAAAGCACGTCACCCCAGATTTCCGCGATGCCCCGCTGACGGGCGAGCGCGATCAGCCTTTGCAACAGGTTGGAGCCGATGCCGTGGCCCTTCAGATCGGTGCGAACGAGCAGCGCGAATTCGGCGCGCAAGCCATCCGGATCGGCCGCAAGCCGTCCCACCGCTGCGACGGTTTCGACGGGATCGAACAGCACCAGCGCCATTTCGCGGTCGTAGTCGATCTGTGTCAGGCGCGCGAGGAGCGATGGCGGCACGGTACGGAAGGGCGAAAAGAAGCGCATCCGCATGTCCGCTTCGTTCACGCGCGCGGCGAATTGGGTGAACGCCGCCGCATCTTCGGGGCGAACGGGGCGAACATGGAATCGTCCGGCGCCTGCGATATCGATGTCGGACTCCAGCTCGACGGGATAGGGGCGGATCGCGAGCCGGTCATGGGGCGTATCCGTCTTCTGTTCGACGCGAATGCGGGCATCGAGGACCGTCACGCCATGTTCATCCGCCAGCAGCGGATTGATGTCCAATTCCGCGATTTCATCCAGATCGCAGACAAGCTGGGAGAGTTTGACGAGTGTGAGCGCGATCTCGTCCAGCGCGGTCGCGGGCTGGTCGCGATAGCCCTTCAACTGCCGAAAGACGCGCGTACGCGTCATCATTTCATGTGCGAGCTTGAGGTTCAGTGGCGGCAGCGCGAGAGCCTTGTCGTTGATGACTTCGACGGCCGTTCCACCCTGGCCGAAAAGAAGGAAGGGGCCGAAAGTTTTGTCCAGCGCCATGCCGAGAATGAGCTCATAGGCGTTCGGCCGCCGGATCATCTCCTGCACGATGAAGCCATCGATGTGTGCAGAGGGCGCGGCTTTCGCGATCCGTCCCAGCATCGCCTCTGCCGCCGTTTTAATGGTTTTGGCATCCGCGAGATCGAGTGCAACGCCACCGACATCGGATTTGTGCGTGATGTCGCGCGACAGAATCTTCAACGCCACCGGCGCGCCGATCGCGGCGGCGGCATCCGCAGCGTCCTGTGCCGTGGCGGCGATCTTCGTGCGGACAAAGGGAATGCCATAACAGGCGAACAATGCGCTCACCTCCTGCGGGTCAAGCCAGCGGGGTTCGCCGCCCAGCGCCTTGGTCACGATTTCCTGCGCCGTCTCGGTATCGGCCGCGAATGCGGATGGCGCCGACGACGGCACTTCCTGCAATGTCTGCTGCACGCGACGATAGCGAACCATGTGCATGAAGCCGCGCACGGCTTTTTCCGGCGTGTCGTAGGCGGGAATGCCTGCTTTATCGAAGGTCTCGCGCACCTCGACGGCGGATCGTGAACCAAGCCAATTCGCGAGAACCGGAATTTTCGTTTTGGCACCAGCGATGGCGCGCGCGGCGTCGAGACTTGAAGCCACGGCGACGGGGCAATTGAGCACCAGCAGCGCATCGGCTTCTTTCGTGTCCGACAGCGCGGAGAGTGCCGCGCCGTAACGAGTGGCGTCGGCATCGCCGATGATGTCGACAGGATTTCCATGCGACCAGGTGGGCGGAAGAACCGCATTCAGCTTCGCCAGCGTTTCGATGGACAGTGTGGCAAGCTCGCCGCCTTGCGCGATCAGCGCATCCGTCGCCAGGACACCCACTCCGCCACCATTGGTGAGAATCGCGAGTCGGTCGCCTTCAATGCGGGGTTTATGCGCCAGCGTTTCAACCGCATCGAATATCTCGTCGAGGTCATAGGCACGCAAAATGCCCGCGCGATCGAAGGCAGCGTCGTAAACAGCGTCTATGCCTGCGAGCGCGCCGGTGTGGGAGGCCGCGGCGCGGGCGGCTGCGGCCTGCCGTCCGGCCTTGATCGCGATGACGGGCTTCACTCGCGCGGCGGCCCGCGCCGCGGACATAAATTTGCGCGCGGCGGTTACGGCCTCGACATAAAGAAGGATCGCGGTGGTGTCCTGATCGTTCGCGAGGAAATCAAGCATGTCGCCGAAATCGACATCGCTCATGTCGCCTAGTGAAACAAGATGGGAAAAGCCAATGCCGCGGCCCGTTGCCCAGTCGAGCACCGTCGTCACCATCGCGCCGGATTGCGCTACGAATGCAACGCTGCCCTTTTTGGGTGTACTGGGCGCGAAGGATGCGTTCATCTGGATTGGTGTGGATATGACGCCGAGGCAGTTCGGCCCGATCACGCGCAACAGATATGGGCGCGCCGCATCGAGCATTGCGGTTTGCAGCGCCATCCCCGCCGCATTCCCGCCTTCGCGGAAACCGGCCGTGACGACGATGGCCGCTTTTGTGCCGCGTTCGCCCAATTCGGCGATCAGTGGCGGTATGGTCTTCGGCGGTGTGCAGATGACGGCCAGGTTCGGCGCGAGCGGCAGGGACTTTACGTCCGGATAGCACAGGATACCGGCGACCGCGCTGTGCTTGGGATTGACCGGAAGGATCGGCCCCTCGAAACCGCCTTCCCTCAGATTCTCGGCGATCACGGCGCCCAGTGAATGTGTCCGGTTGCTCGCGCCGATAAGCGCGATGCTGGTGGGACGGAAGAGAGCATCGAGATTGCGGGTGGTCATCGGGCTCGCATGGATTGTTGTCAGCCGCGGAAATCGCATCCGAATATCAAACTATGGCTTTGCGGTGTCCATCCTTGCGCCAGATCAAGGCGGAAGGACGATCACGGGATGATGGTTCGCTTCCACCAACTGTGGAGTGAATGATGCAACCGGGCGATCAAGCGGTTTTAGCCTTCGTGATAGCCGTATTTGTTATCTTTTCCGCGGTCATGGCCTATGCGACATGGATCGACGGTGCGGAACGAAGAAATATCGACACCAACGACGGCAAAAAATAAGGAATGTGCGTCGTCACATTTTTCAGAGTGACGACGCTTTTTCCTTTACCGTAGCAGCGCATTTTTCGACAAAATCGGGCCGCACGCCGGGGACCACACCACCGAAATGAAGATGATCGGCGACATCCATCCCGCAGACCGCAGCAAAATGAGAATCGAATAGCGTGCGCATCGCTTGCCACGCGCCGGTCTTCACCACCCAGTCCATCGGCGCGCCGGATGAAGATACGGTGAACAGACGTTTGCCCGTGAGCAGCGGCTCGTTTCCGCCCCGCCCGCGCTTGTAGGCGAAGTCGATGCCGAACACGCGCTCCATATAGCCCTTCAGGATCGCCGGGGGGGAGTTGAACCACAAGGGATAGAATAGGGCGAACATATCCGTGCCGGCCAGCAGCGAATGTTCGTCGAGAATATCCTGCGAAGTCTCGAAATGCGCCGCCCATGGGATTTCGCACTCTCGCAGGCAGGGATCGAACTTGATGCGATAGAGATCCCGCACAACGGGCGTGTGCCCTTTCGCGCGGACAGTGGTTTCGTAAGCCTGAGCCATCGTGGCCGTAAAGCTGGTCTCGCCCGGATGCGCTACGATGATCGCATGTTTCATTTCACACCTCTTCTTAAACACTAACAACTTTTCGACAGTGTGATTTGCGCTGCATCAACTTCTTGCGAGCTCAACTTCGTATTTTCCGTCGATGGATTTCTATGGAGATGTTATGCAGGCGAGTGATCTGGCTCGGAAACATTTCGATGCCGCGATGCATGAGGCGGTGGCCGCCCATCTCGATCCCGACGCCGTCGCGCGCGTTTTGTTGGGTTTCGTCGTGACCCAATATCTGCAAACCCGCGACGTGAAAGACGTGCAGTCGGAACTTCAGTTCGTGGCGGAGAATTGCGATCCCGACACTGATTTTATCTTCATGCGGCCATGATCACGGCGCGACTTGTCTAATGCACAAGCATCAGCGGGATGGCACTTTCGGCGAGCGCGCGACGCGTGAACCCGCCGAACGTGAATTCGCGCAGGCGGCTATGACCGTACGCGCCCATCACGATCACGTCCGCGGCAATACCCGCCGCTTCTGTGAATATCAGCGCCTTGGCATCTTCTTCATCGGATTCCATACAACGGATTTCGGGATCAATCCTATGCCAGCGGAGGAATGTTGCGCAAGCATTGGCGCTTTTTTCGGCGCTTTCCAGCTTGTCATCTTCGGATGCAGAAAACAGAAACACACGCTGCGCCTGTTTCAAGACCGGTACTGCCAAACTGACGGCGCGCGCCGCTTCCGGCGCATCTTTCCATGCAATCACGGCACATCGAATGGGACGAGGCTGCCAATGTTCCGGGAACAGAAAAGCCGCACGCCCGGAGCCGATTGCGATCGTGCCGATGCCCGCGAGCGAAGGATCGGAAAATTTCGGTCCGCGCTTGAGGACGACCGCATCGTTGTAACGGGCGGCCTGGGTTACGCTCCCCACTATATCGGCGCTGATCTCATGCCATGATGCTGAGAGGGCGT
>JANWJQ010000075.1 GCA_025451875.1 Rhizomicrobium sp. | reverse complement strand
TTCGGCCAAGCGTCTGAAGGTGCAATTTACCAAGCGTAACTGACATTTAGCGAAGCGCTTTGCCCGGTAGCGCGGTCCGAAAGCTGCCCCTCGTAATCCACGCGCAAGGCGAGGGGTGTGTCGTCGAGACCGACCGCCATGCCCAGGTCCAGAACGCCTGACGCGGGTGCGGAACGATCCGCGGTGACCGCGACGATACCGGTGTTCGCGGGGGCGCCCTGAAGCACCGCGTGTGTTGCCGGCAGATCATCCACACCATCGAGCGCGACGGCGGCTGTCGCTTCGGGCGCGATCCAGGCGCCATTGTCGTGAAACACGCGGCGCCAGCGCGCGCCGACGGTTTCGGTCAACGTGTCATGCGAATATCGCGCGATGTTGAGACCCAGTCCGGTGCCGTTGTCGGTTTCCTGGAAGCCGCTCTGCGTGTTCTCGATGTAGGAGAACCGGAAGAGCGGCTCCATCTCGCCGCCAAAAGCCGCAAGGCGCAGATCGAGTTCGATCGATCCCATGGTCGCGCGTTGATGGAACGACGCGGACGCGGGGTCGTCCACCGGACCGAACGCGATCAGCCGATGCTCATGCAGCCGCACGGTATCGGTGGTGAGCGCGGCAGTGATATAGGCCGGCCCGGGATCGAAACGCCCATAGACGCCATAGGCGTTGAGGTTGCCCGAAATCGATGTCGACAAATCCGAATTGGTCTGGCGCGGCCTGCCGGTGCTCGCCGCGACGCCGGCGGTGATCGCGTCGTTTAGCGCCGTATCACCGCCGAATGCCAGTTCGCCGACCTGCGTGTGATAGCCCGAATAGCTGTTATAGGAGTTGGTGTGTTCGTCGCGCCCCAGCGTGGCGATCCAGATGTGGCTGTTATCGCCAAGCGTGGCGACCCGGCCGCCGGGACCGCCGCCGACATCGATGACATGCGCACGCAGATGATCGTCGAAGACGTCCAGGCCGTCGCTCGCGATATGAGTGGCGTCCAGAAGGCTCTCACCGCTGATCTGCGAAAGCGCATTGGCCTGCTTCGCCGGAGACAACAGCGAGAGCGCATTCAGCAGATTGGCCCAGCTATCTGTCGCATCCGCTTCAGTGCTGTCGATGGCCGCACCTGCCGCCTTTTGATCGGGTGCGGTCCCAACGGCGGAGAAATCGATCAGCCGGCGCACTTCCAGCACGACGCCGCCAAGGTCGTAGCGAATGCGCTGAAGCAGATCGGCATCGTAGGCGTTGGCGACAAAACCTGCCGGATTGTTGAAGGCGCCGGAAATCGCGTTCGGGCTGGCGATGACGATATAGCGCTGGTCGAAAGCGTAGTCGTTGGTGCTTGCCGTGGGATGTGCATCGAGAATTCCGCCTTGCAGCACGACCATCCCCGGCACGGCGAGCGAACTGTTGGCGAAGCCGGACGAAATCCCTCCGAAATTGATCGAGAGCGTGCTGTCGGTTTCGCTGTAGGACGCCAGTGTCGCTTTGGTGAAGCCTTGGCCGAGTGCTGGCTGGCTCAGGGTGCCGCCCGCCTGCACGTTCACGCCGCCGGCAACGACTCCGGTGATTGCTACCGACGCGCCGGAATTGACGGTCACGCCGCCCAGCAACGAACCGCCGATAATCAGCACGCCGTTCGCCGCGATGGTCTGGCCGGTGAATGTGTTGTTATTCGCAAGCGTGAGCGTGCCCGTGCCGGTTTTCGTGATGCCCCATGCGCCACCGTTGGAACTGATGGGCCCGATGATCGTGGCCGCGCCGCCATTCTGTTCGATGGTGAGATCGTCCGCGAGCACGGTGGGGTTGGCGAAAGTCACACCGTCGGCAAGCGCGAGATTGGAACCGAGAACGGTTACGGTGCCGGTGCCAAGCGCGCCGGTTGCACCGACGGACAGCGTGCCATGGAACGAGATGTCGCCCGAATATGTTTTGGCGTTGTTGCCGGACACGATCAGCGTGCCGGTGCCGTCCTTCTCGAAGGGCGCGCTGCCCGACAACGTACCGGAGAGTGTCGCGCTGTCGCTGCCGTTCACATCGATGAACGATGTCTGGGCGATGGACACTGGATTGGCGAGATCGACTCCGTTGTCCAACACCAGCGTTGCGGGCGTGCCGTCGAGTGAAAGCGGTCCGGTCCCGAGTGCGCCGCTGCTTGCGGCTTCCAGCGTACCCGTACCAACACCGGTGCCGCCGCTGTAAGTATTGTTGCCGGACAAAGTGAGCGTGCCGCTGCCCTTCTGCAGCACCATGCCGCTGCCCGAGATCGCGCCGGAGAAACCGATATCGTCGGTGCGATTGAATGCGAGTGCGCTGTTGTCCATCACATCGCCCACGATCATGCCGGTCGTGCCGCCATTGCCGATTTGCAGCGTTCCTGCCCCGATGAGCGTCCCACCCGTATAACTGCTTGCGGCCGTGAAGATCGTGGTGCCGGTGCCGATCTGTGCCAGCACGCCGGAGCCGGAAATTTTGGCTTTGAAAGTGACTGTGTCGGAATGATCGAACGCGAGCGTTCCGTTGTCCGTCACCACGCCCTGAAACAGACCACCGGTTCCACCATCGCCTATTTGAAGTGTGCTACCGGAAGAAATGGCCGTGCCGCCGCTGTAAGTGTTGGTGCCAGTAAAGATCAGCGTGCCGCCGCCGGTCAGTTCGACATTGCCTTGTCCTGTGATCGTGCCGGCATAGGTGAACGTGTTGGAACGATCGAAGATCAGCGTGCCGCGATTGGCGATGCCGCCCGCGATGGAGCCTGTTTCGCCGCCATTGCCCAGTTGCAGCGTGTCGCCCAGCGTGATGGTGGTGAGGCCGGTGAAGCTATTGTCGCCGGTAAGAATCAGCGTGCCGGTGCCCGATTGCTTCAACGTGCCTCCGCCAGAGATGACACCGGCATAAGTGATTGTGTTCGCATGGTCGAATACCAGCGTGCCGTTGTCGGTGATGTCACCGGTCACCGAGCCAGTTGTGCTGCCATTGCCCAATTGCAAAGTGCCGGTCTCGATATTTGTGCCGCCGGTAAACGTGCTGTCACCGGTCACGATCTGTGTGCAGCTTCCTTCCTTGATCGCGTTGATGCTGCCGGAATAATTCGTGGCATCGGGACTGGTGCTGCAATTCCAGGCGATGACGGGCATCTGTGCCGCTGCGCTCGGATTGTAGCCCAGCGCTTCAAGCATGATGAATTCGGGCGAGGCGTTGGTGACATCGGTCTGTTTGTTGTTGCAGGTTTCGGCGTCCTGCACATATCCGGGGCCGCCGAAGCCGCCACCGGGGCACGGCGTTATGTCGGGTCCGAAGTCGCCATAATCGGATCCATCATTATCCTGAAAGAAGCCGGCGATGTTTGTTTGACCGCCGTCGATGGAGAAGTAAGACGTCGCATTCGGCGAGGGCGTGTGGCTTCCGGTATCCGGCGCACTGTAGCGGTAGAGATCCAGCGCCCCGAACGCGGTGTGTTCATCGCTGCCGCCGAGCGTGCTGCCTTGGCCGCCGCCGCCGAGAATTTCATCGATCTCATGTTCCTCGGTCTCGATCGCGTCGTATTCGACATTGCTGCCGTTATACGCCGGAATGGGGCGCGTGAAATCGATGCCCCCGTTGGGATTCAGAATGATCACGCCGTCATAAATGCTGTTGCAACTGGCGACAAAGTTTCCTTGTGCGTCGAAGCAGGGCGTCGCGCTGGCGTCGCCGAGTGCAACGCGCAGCATCGCCGTCGTGGCTTCGATCGGTTTGCTGCCGCTGGCATCGTTTCCGTTGGGAAGATTGGCGACCGCGCTCGCCAGCGCCGTGTTTTCGGGATGGCTGTTGGAGTCCGCCGCCAGCAATGCCGTATAGTCGCTGTAGGAGAGCGTATCGACCTGCGTAAAACTTTCGCCCAGGAAGTTCGCATTGGTCGGTGCTTGATATTCGAAGAGAATTTTCACCGTTCCCGGATTGGAATAGAGGCCGCCGATTGCTGCCGTTGCGATATTGATCGAGTTTTCGATATCGGCGGCGTTGGACGCACTGGTGATGCTGCTGTCGAAGGTGGAAACGATGTCCAGCGCGTCCGCGCGGTGGGATGTACCCATCAGAACGCCCGCAAGAGCCGCTGCAACGATTGGAAATCCGCGTGACGTCGCGCGCATCGAACGCCCCCCACCCCCGCGAGGGACCATAGCGGCGGTAATGAGTCGGCGCTATCCACGCGCGAAATGAGTGGAGCTTACAACTTCGCAATCTTGGGAGGAATACGGGTGCCCTAGTTTTCGCCGCCCGGACGGTCGTCATCGCGGCCAGCGGAGATCACGACGTTTCCGAGCGTGATCTTCGGCATGGAGTGCATCCACCAGCCGTGCTCGTTCAGCGAATAGATCGGCGCATATTGAACCGCGATATCCATCGGCACGACATGCTGCAGCTGATTGTCCAGCAGCCACACATTGTTATCCAAACGCACGGCAAGCACGGCGTGGAAGACGTTCAGGTTGGTGTCGTCCACGATCACGATGCGCAGATCGTCTGTGGAGAAGCCGAGGCGGATGAGGCTGTAATATTTGGTGATCGCGTAGTCCTCGCAATCGCCGCCATGGGCGAGGAACTGGCCCGGCGTCGCCCAGTAATCGGAGACGTGGTAGTTTTGGATGTCTTCCACATAAGGACGCGTGTTCGCCCAGGCGTTCACGGCATTCAGCTGATCGCGGCGCGGCAACTTGCGGATGCTGTCGAGGAACGATGTCCACGCAATCGGAATGCAAAGCCGCTCATTGGCGCATCGTTGCGGATGCGCGGCATCGGGATGCGCGACGACCGCTTCGGATTGGGCGATCGCCATGTCGGAAATCACCTGTTGCCAGAACGGGAAGAGCGCGAAAGAGCGGGATCCTCCAGTGCCGTTCTGGAAAACCGAATTCGCTTGGGCGCTGACCGGCGCAAATAGAAGTAGCGCCAGAATCACCTTCTGGATCGTCGAGACGGACCGCATGGGGCGCGCCGTTTGCTGTTTGCTCGCGCCACTCTGCGTCGGGTGCTATGAAATCGCGGTTCAAATGGGCCGGCGATTCCGAGTGATTTTTTTCGCTCTTTTTTAAGATTTGGGACAAATTTTATGGGCAATTTCGCCATAAAAGCGCGGCAGCGCGGCGTTTTGCTGGGACTCGGCGTCTTTCTCGCCGTGATGGCACTGGTCGCTGCCGCATTTCGAATTGCGCATAACGAGCGCGCTTTCGAACTCAATCGCTGGGAAACACGGCTGCATACGGATGCCGTTCAGCCCGTCGATATGGTCAATGGCTGGTTAAGCGCGAGCCGCGATGCGCTGCGCAATGTCGCGGTGAATCCCACCGTTCAGATCTATCTTTCGCAAGCTGCGGCCGCGAATTCTGCCGCGCCGGTATCGCCGGAAAGCGAAGCGCAGGCGGCATTTCTGGAAAGCTATGTGATCAGCCTCGGTAGCCGCGGACCATTTGCGGCGTCGCCTGGAGCCGCGCGGTCCGAAACCGGACTCGCCGTGCTGGATGCGCAGCGCCATGTTGTTGCGGCCACCTCTGGATACCGGCCTTCGCCGCAAATGATCGCAGCGTTGATCGCAAGGATGCGTGACGGAAGCGCCGGTCCGTTGGCGTCGTCGGCGGACAATTCGCCAAATGCGTTTCTCGCAGCGGTGCGCCCGATCCAGGCGAGCCTGTCTGCGCCGCCTGTCGGTTACGTCATCGGCGAGCGCAGGCTTGATGAAAGCTTCTGGGTGTCCGACGGTTCGGTCCTCGCGGCTGACCATGGGCATGAGAGTTTGATCGCCGTTGGCCCCAGCGGCGCATCGCGCTTGGTTGGCTCCTCGGCAGCAGGCAAGGCCGTATCCAAGGACAGCGGCGAATATCTCGCCGCCCGGACGCCGCTTCATCTTCAGCGTGCGCGAGACATGAAGGGCAGGGACGCCTTGCATTTGGGCGTACCGGTGAGGGGCGCGGACTGGGTTCTGGTGGAGAGCGTCCCGGCGTCTTCCGCGCTCGCGGGCGTGGATGCGCGAATCCGCAATCTCCTCACCATTCTTCTTTTGTCATTACTCGCGATCATCCTGGGGATTCTCGCGCTGTGGCGGCACATGGCGGGGATACAGCAGGCTGCATCACGCGAGGCGAGCATGAAGCTCTATCGCGGCGTGGCTGAGGTGCTGCTACAGGCGATCGATCAGCGCGATCCAGGCGCTGCCGAGCATTCGCGCCGGGTTGCGGCCCTGTCGCGCGACATCGCGCTCAAGATGGGTGCGGCGAAGGCCGAGGCCGATGCAGCCGAGTTGGCCGGTGCTCTGATGAATGTCGGCAAGCTGTTCGTGCCGGTGAATCTGCTGACCAAAGCCGGCGAACTGGACGAGGCGGAGGCTTCGCAGTTTGCGGATGGCTCGGCGCGTTGGCTGGATCTGCTGGCCCGCACCCCGTTCGACCCGCCATTGGAGCCGGTTCTGCGGGATGCTTACCGGCTGGGAAGAGGCGAATCGCTGGAGGCGGGAGCGGTCGCCCGCAACACCTACATCATCGTCGCCGCCAACAAGGCGGTGGCGCTGATGAGCCCCCGGGCCTACCGGATGGCCCATTCGCCGTCTGAGACCCTCCAAATTCTGTCAGCGCCCGAGCATGCCATGCCGGCGCCGATTCGGGCCGCACTGGCAGAGATCCTCACGATAGGATAATAGGCCTTAGTTGGCGCAACCTTAAATTGTGTCCAAGTTGGCCAGTGCCACAAAGTAACCCTTTCCTCCAATAAATTTCCCCGCAAATTCAAATTAGCCATGCCCGTCGCCATTGCCGTTACTTGAAGGTCGCTGTAAAAAACCCTTAACAAACAGTTACTGGGGCTCATCAAATCGGCGGTAACTTGCCGATTGATGTATTGGTGCGGGGCATACGAATGAAATTGCGGAAATTTGTGCGGTCCACTCTTGGAGTGGGCGCTTTGCTTGCGTGCAGCACATCTGCCTTTGCGCAGACCTCCGCTCAGCCGAGCCATGTCGATGAGCGCTTTCGTCCGCAACCGGCGGCACCTTCCGTCGGCGCGCCGATCGAAATCCCATCCTCGACGCAGACCGCTGCGCCCGCCGGCAGCGAAAGCGTGACTTTCACGATCACCGGCGTGAACTTCGTCGGCAACACCGCGCTGCCCGATCAGCAGCTGCAAGATATGGCCGCTCCGTATATCGGCCACAGCATCACGCTCGCGCAGGTTTACGAACTCGCCGACAAAGTAACGGCGGCCTATCGCAGCAAAGGCTACATCCTCGCGCAGACCATCGTGCCCGCGCAGAAGGTCACCGATGGCAAGCTCACGCTGAAAATCGTTCAGGGCTACATCGACCAGGTGAAGATCCAGGGCGATGCGGGCGGCGGACGCCAGTATCTCGAAGCCTATGGCGCGCGCATCAAAGCGGTGCGTCCGCTGACTGCGACTGTGCTTGAGCGCGAATTGCTTCTGGTCAGCGATCTCACGGGCTTTCAGGTGCGCAGCGTGCTGACGCCGTCGGCGACAACGCAGGGCGCCGCCGATCTTACCCTCGTCGTCGATCGCAAGCCGGTGAACGCCTACATCGCCGTCGATAATCGCGGCTCCAAATATCTCGGCCCGTACGAAATCATGGCCGGCGTGTTCCTGAATGACGCCTTCGGAACCGCCGGACGTCTTGGCTTCAACGCCGTGATCACACCGAACAGCGGCCCTGAAATGGCCTATGGCGCCGTGTCGTTCGACCAGCCGCTCGGCGACGACGGCATGCGTCTGTTCACGACCGTGAGCTACACCAAGACCAAGCCGGGCTCGATCCTCGCGGCGATCGATACCTCGGGCAAAGCCATCAACGGCGACATGGCGCTGTCCTATCCGTTCACACGCTCGCGTGATTTCAACTTCTCCGGCACGGGCGGCATCTCCTATCACGACGTCTCGTCGAAGAACGTGGCGATCGACCCGCTCTTCAGCGATCACGTGCGCGCCGTCTATGCGGGCCTTTACATCAATGCGCTCGACGATTGGGGCGGTTATTCGACACTGTCGGGCCGCGTCACGCAGGGCGTCGGCATTTTCGGCGCCACCACCAGTTCATCGCCGAACAAATCGCGCGTCGGCGCGAGCGGCAATTTCACCCGCGCCAATTTCGATGCCAGCCATGAGCAGCCGCTGTTCGAGGATGTGTCGGTGTTGCTGGGTGCCAGCGGCCAGACCTCATTCGGCAAGGCGCTTCTGGCGTCCGAGCAGTATTCGCTCGGCGGTTACAGCTATGACCGCGGCTTCGATCCCAGCGAAATCACCGGTGACTCCGCATTGGCGGGCAAGGTGGAGTTGCGCTGGAACGTGATCGACCAGGCGGGCCCGCTCTCCGGCGTGCAGCTCTACGGCTTCTATGAAGGTGGCGAAGTGTGGGATTCACACGCGCTTCCCGGCACGCCGAAGCATGAATCGCTGTCATCCGCAGGCGGCGGCGTGCGGTTCTCCGTCACCGAACATCTTAACGCCGATCTGGAATGGGCCGATCCGCTTGAGCACGACGTCCTTGGCGGCGTTAAGCGCGATTCACGTTTCCTGTTTTCCGTCGGAACAAATTTCTAAAAATTGAAAATATCTCGGGCGGAGCGCCCAAAGGAGTTGGTCATGGGTAAGAAATCGGCGAAGCAGGTTGCTAGCTTTCTGGGTACGTCCGCACTGACGCGTCCGCTGTTCGTGCTGGGCGCGGCCTCGGTGCTGCTGGGCGCTGGTCAGGCGCAAGCGCTGGATGCGAACACGCTGCCGCAGAACCCCAACGTGGTGGGCGGCAAGGACTCGTTCTCGCAGTCCGGCAGCACGCTGAACGTGAACCAGTCCACCAACCGCACGGTCATCGACTGGCGCAGCTTCGACATCGGTTCGAAGGCGCAGGTGAACTTCAACCAGCCGGGCACCAGCTCCATCGC
>JANWJQ010000074.1 GCA_025451875.1 Rhizomicrobium sp. | reverse complement strand
CGCTCGGCGAATGCCCGGCCTTTGGCTTCTTTCAGGGCGTGGCATTAACGGGCGGATTGATCGTGAAGACGGACAAGCTGCAACATGCCATTGCCGGACGCCTGCGGATTATCGAGGCAGAGTTTTTCGGCCTTGTCGATCTTGCAGCTACCGGCGGCCTGCAGATTTGGCCTTATGCTGAGCCCGTCCTTGCACATCCGCATGGCTACACGCCGCCCTGCACGGCACCTGCAACGCCGGAGAAAATTGCCGCCTATGCGCGCGTCTCCCTTGACGAACGCTTCTACATTACAGCCGTGCAAACAGCTTCCGCGCGGCCGACGCCATCGATTGGAGACCGCCGCCAGATCGGCTTGCGCCTGTCGGCACTGGGCTTGGGCTGGGCCGTGCGATTGGGCAAGCGGTACATACCGCCCCGCGTGACCAACGCGGTGCTTGCCCGGCTGCATCGGCCGCTCCAACGCCTGGTGAGGGCCCCCGCAACCGCATCAACAAACAAAGCGTGACCCCGTGCGCATTGCTCTAGTCACCTCCGCACTCAATCCGGGCGGAATAGCCGAGGTCTTGTGCAGTACGGCCTTGGCTTTCGCCCGAGACGGGCATGACGTTCTGGTTCTGGCGCTGCGCATGGCGGAGATCAGCGACACCGCCGCGGAATATCGCCGGCGCCTCTCGGCATCGCCGCGGATCACGTTGTTCGAAGGGACATCAAAGTCCCTGAAGCCCATCGCAGGACTCGCCAAAGCCGGCCGGCAAATGCGCAAAGCGCTTGAAGACTTCAGACCGCAGATCATTCACGCACATGGCGAAGGCGCGGATTTGACGGTAGCGCTGTACGCTCCACGGGGCCTCCCGCGCGTGAGGACCGCGCATATCGACTATTATTTGCGCCGCTATCTCTGGTTGGGCGGGCTTCTTGTCGAGCCGGCCATCAATATCCTCGGCGGCTACGGGATGGTGATCGGCATCTCCGAACAAACGATGAAACGCAACCGCTGGTCCGCGAAAACCGCATTGATCCATAACGGCGTGTTCGACGAGACGCACGCACCCAGTCTCCTTGAACGCGCGCCTGGCGGCACGCTGACGGCCGGAATCGTGGGCACCTTGCTGCCCCACAAAGGGCAGGTGGCGTTTCTTAAGATGCTCAAACGACGCTATCCGAAATCGGTCGATATCCCATTCCATGTCCGCATCTGCGGCGACGGTCCGGACAGACAGATTGTGACCCGGCTCGCCGGCGATCTCGGCGAGACGGTCCAACTCAGCGGACACATCGAAAGCCGCGACGAGATTTATGCCGGCCTCGACGCTCTGCTCATTCCGTCCACCAACGAAGGTCTCTCCACCGCAATGCTCGAAGCGATTGTGCGCGGCATCCCTGTTTTATCGTTGCCTGTGGCCGGTGCAACGGACGTTATCTGCCGCTGGAATTGCGGAAAGATCGTGAGCAGCCTTGACGATATGATAAATGCGATTGCGAACGGCGCGCTTCCCGCCATTAGCGGTGAAATCCGTTCGGAAGTGATTGCGGCGTTTTCAACGGCCGTCGCTTCCGCCGCGCACGAGAGGCTTTACAAATCTCTTGTTGACACACCATAGGCGTTCGAAGGTCTTCTACCCCAAGCGGCGCTCGACGCGCTTTGCGCCTGCACCTTTTCGAATCAATCTCTTGAGACTTTTGCGGAAGCGGTGGTTGCGTACCATCTCCGCCCACTGTCTGGCGGATGCAAGGGATTTGAGCGAAAACATCGAGCGCGTATCGACGGTGGTTGCCAGGAATTTCTCCAGGAATCGAATGTTGCCTTCGCTCAGGTCGTTCGGAAAACTGATCTTTCCCGAATCGAGGTCGTTGACGAGATCTCCAACGATCTTCGAGGATCGGCGCAGATTGTATTTCCCAAGGTCCGACTTGGAAGCGGTCGCCGCTCCGGCACGCTCGTGAACGTGTTGTGCAAAATCCAAACGGAATCCCGGCGCGCGATAACGTCGCTCGCGCATACCAATTTCTGAAACCCATATCCATGGCTTTTCGAAAGCCCGTGCTTCTTCAAACTGCTTATGAAGCGCGTCGAGAGCGGCTTGGTCGCACTCTTCGAACATATTTCCTTCGGTACGGCTCAATTCGCCGAACTGGCCAATGAACCGCATGTAATCAAAGCCCAGTTCTTCGGCAAGGCGTATGGCGTTCGCAACATCAGGGATGTTCTGGCGAAGGACAGTGTAATTCCATCCGATAAATCCGACCTTGTTTTCCCGGCGTAACGACGAGAGAAACCGCATATTCACCAGAAGTTCGTTCCAGTCTCCTCCGACGCGGATTCTGTTATAGATCTCTGGCGAGCATCCGTCCGCCGAAACAGAAACGACGCGCAGATTGTTATGCCCGATGCGACCCCACAGTTTTTCGTCGAAATGCGTCAGATTCGTTGTAATCCCGAATTCGATTCCGCGGCTCGAGAAGACCTCTGTTTCCATGAGTTTAGTGATCTTTTTCATCGCAAAGACCTCCCCAGCGCCCGACCAGGCTATGCGCCGAACAGATCCAAGCTCCAGCGTGTCGTGCACATCCCTCACAGCGCGCTCGACATTTTCTTCCTTGGGCAGGATTTTTTCGTCGCGGCACATGATGCAGTTGAGGTTGCAACCGCGATCCACGTCGTGCTGAAGATGAATGGGGCCGTAATCGACCACGGTGAGGCCTTCGTTAATGGCCTCAACGGCCTTGGGCGAAGGTTCCACGATGGGCGCCTCGCCTTTGAGTACCAGGCAAACTTCCTTGCGGCACACCTCTTCGTGGCGGCCCTCCAGGAATAGACGGCGCACGCGCTGGTAGTTGTCGCCGTTCCAGATATCCCGCACACGCCCGACTTTGTTGTTTCCCAGCACGTTTCCAGCCTTCAACCACTCATGGCAAATGCAGGTGGAAACATCACCATTCTGGAGGACGTTCATGACCTCGAACGGCATGTTGCACTTCAATCGGCGCCGCTGCCCCCTGCCCCAACTTTCACTGAGGAAGACAGTCTTGAGAAAGGCTTCGCCTACGGACTGACCGATTTCGTTCCGCAAGCGAATTTCCAGCACTTCACCAATAGGAACATTCGCGATATCGACTGCAGAATGCTGCCAGCCGCGGATCAACTCAGCCTTGTCGATCTGCTTGCCGTCGCGCAGCACGATCAGATGGCCGGCCGCTTCCGCAAACCCAACTTCGAATTGCAGATAGCGTTTTTCCGAAAGCCGCCTGATCCTCGCCCCGTTCAAGACCGTGAGCAGCGTCCCCCCGGCGCCCGACTTATCTTCGAATGCCCAGCCCGATGCATCGGGGCGCGACCATTCGGAAGGTGCGACACCCCCTTCCAAAAATCCTTCCAAAGGCTCGACGCCTTCAAAGATCACGCGATCCCGATCGTTCATCTCAACCGCCGGATGCTTCGGCCGGAACACCGCCAGGAAAGCCGCGTTGCTCTATCGTTTGGTGCAAGCTGGGACCGACAAGCTGCCGAAGACCCTTTTTGAGGAGGTACGCGTCCTTGAGGGCGCTCCAGGCCTTCCGCGATGGAGCTTGGCGGAATTCGCGAAGGGCGTGTCGCACCTTTGGAAGCTCTTCGCTGAAACGTGCCAGGAATTTCCTGTTATGAACGGGCAAATCGACTGGTTTGGGTGTCTTGCCCGATCTCGTATCGGCGACAAGCTCGCGAACAATCTTCATCGCGCGTCGCCGGTTATAAACCGCAAGATCGGTTAGAGAAGCATTGGGCGCACCGGGACGTTCGTAGACATGTTGCGCGAAATCGAGCCTGAATTCCGCTGTGCGGTAGCGGCGCCCCCGCATTCCGACTTCCGACATCCATATCCATGGTTTCTCAAACGCGCCGACCCGATCGAGCTCGGCATAGAAAATGTCGAGGGCATCGATATCGCATTCTTCAAACATGTTGCCGTTGGTGCGGCTCAGCTCTCCAAACTGCGCAATAAACCGTAAATGATCGAAACCCAGTTCCTCCGCCAATTCGACCGCGCGGCCGACATCGCCAACATTCTGACGCAGCGTTGTATAATTCCAGATGATTTGGCCAACCTTGCCTTCCTTCTTGAGCTTGGAAAGAAAGCGCATGTTTTTCAGCAGAACATTCCAGTCTCCGCCCAAACGAACTTTGTCATAAACCTCGGAAGAACAGCCATCGGCGGAAACGGCGATGAAATCGATTTTGTTGTGGCCGATCCGGCTCCATAGCCGGTCATTGAAGTAGCTAAGATTGCTGGTGAAGCCCAACGATATTTCGCGGCTGGAAAAAACCTCCGTCTCCATCATCCGGACGATTTTCTTCATCGCGAAGACTTCGCCGGCGCCGGACGTCGAAAACTGACGAACGGAACCCATATCGATCGCGTCCTGGATATCTCTGACGCCACGCTCGACATTTTCCGGATTGGGTAGGAGCTTCTCGTCCCGGCACATCACGCAATCAAGATTGCAGCCCCTGTCGACATCATGCTGAATGACGGTAGGGCCGTGGCTGAGAATCGTTCGGCCCTCATTGACCGACTCTACGATCTCCGGCGCGGTTGCATGCGCAACGATATTGCCCTTCAGTATGATGCACACTTCTTTGCGGCACACCTCTTCGTGACGGCCCTCGAGGAAAAGACCGCGTACGCGTTGGTAGTGCTCATTGTTCCAGAAATCTTTCAACCGCTCCGTCTTGTTGTTGCCGAGCACATTTCCGGCCTTTAGCCATTCCGGACACATGCACATCGACACGTCGCCATTCTGCAGGACATTTGCGCGATCGAAGGGCATGTAGCACTTCAGGCGCTTGCGCTGCCCCATGCCCCATGACTCGCTGAGGCCGATGGAACGCACGTCAACCGAAACGACAACGTCCAGCGGTTGCTTGGAGAGGTCGAGGAACAGAAGCGTAAGATCGGCTGGCGTTGGCAGATCTTTCAATTCAACAGCCGATTTTTGCCAGCCGTTTATGAGATCCGCCTGATCGATCCGGTGATCACCATGGTAGATTTCGAGCCGTCCCTCGGCTGCCGGGAAATTCAACTCGATCTGAAGATAGCGCTGTCCGGCCAGACGGCGAATGACGCAGCGGCCGTCGACGGCGATCGCATCATCCGCGCTGCGCGCGCCAAAGCCGTGAATCGGCTCTACGCGTTCAAACACTCGCCTTTCGTCCAATTGACCCACTAGCGCCCCCAAAAGGCCGCACTCCCGCGGCCACGCCCGCCGATCAACAAGTACTAGATAAATCAGGGCTCTGCCACCAACGCAAAACCGCCGGTCACAGCAAATCGGCAAGCTCAGGACGCAGTCGGCGGAACAATAACCATGTCGCCGCTCCAAGAACCCCAATTTCAGCCCAAAACCAGAGAGCCGACGTGACATCTGGAGGCACTGCCCCGGAACCAAGAAGCGCTGCGCGATATCCCGCGACCACGTAGGCCAGCGGATTTAGATGAATGAGCCATTGCCAATTGGCGGGAATGATCGTGGCGGGCCAGACGATAGGCGTGAGCCAGAAGCATATCCAAAGCGCAGGATTAAGCAGTTGGCCGACATCGCGGACAGCCGCATTTGCCAAGGCCAGAAGGCATCCCAGCGCCAACAGCAAAACGCACAGACACCCGCAAAAATAGATCAAACTCGCCAGCGCGAGGGACGGTACGATTCCGGATAATGCCAAGATGATGAGCACGCAGGTCAGAACAATGGCATGGGTGATCAGTGCCGCTCCCAGACTCGCAGTCGGCAGCAACAGAACCGGCAACGGCATCTTCTTCACCAACGCACTGTTACCGGTGATCGAATGCGTTATCGAAAACAGCGCATCATTGAAGAAGAACCACGGCACCATGCCGGCGGCCAGAACAGTGCCAAACGACGTGTGCGCACCTGCCGGCAGTTTCAGACCCAATCCAAAAACAAGCCAATAGACCGACAGCTGCAGCAGCGGATAAGCGATCGCCACCGCCCAACCCGAAACCGTTCCGGCATAGCGCCGGGACAATTCCATTCGTGCCAGATATGGTAGAAGCGCCCAATGGTTCGACACCGATCTTCCTGCCGTTGCTTCCAAGAACTGCCCCAATCGCGATCGAGAAAAGACGCTAACATGTATATCCACGTCGCGGAAATTCGACAGTGCCAATGATGCGTGACGCCCCCACCGAAACCGTGATTTCGCTTGCCGCCGTTTCCAAGCGCTTCCGCTTATTCAAATCCACCGCGCATCGCATCCGCCACCTACTGCTTGGCGGAAAATCTCATGCGGACCATTGGGCGCTAACAGATATCGATCTGAACATCCGTCGTGGCGAAAGCGTCGCGCTGCTGGGCATGAACGGTGCGGGGAAGTCGACATTGCTCAGTATTATCGCCGGAACCACCGGAGCCACCGCCGGGACCGTTCTATCGGAGGGACGCGTGTCAGCGCTTCTTGAGCTGGGCGCAGGGTTCCATCCGAACTGGACAGGGAGACAAAACGCCGAATTCTATGTGCGGCTGATGGGTCTCTCCGGCAAACAAGCCAAAGAAGCGCTGCGCGAGATTGAGGAGTTCGCCGATATAGGCGTGTATTACGAACAGCCTTTGCGAACCTATTCGACGGGCATGTTCCTGCGCGTTGCCTTCTCAGCGGCGGTTTGCGTTCAGCCAGACGTTCTGATTATCGATGAGGTTCTGGCGGTCGGCGATGCGCGCTTCCAGCACAAATGCTTCCGGCGCATCGCGGAGTTCAGGGAGCGCGGCGTTACAATTCTTTTCGTTACCCACCGGCTCGATCAGATAGCGCAAATCTGTTCGCGCGGTATTGTGCTGCACAAAGGTAAGATCGCGTTCGACGGAGATCCCGACGAGGCCGTTGGCCGGTACGTCGAAATCCTTTTCTCCAGCGACGCGACCACTGCGGTCGCTCAGAAAACGGAGGGCGATATTCCCGGCTACCAGATCGGCACCGGCGAAGCCGAAATAACCGATATCATTCTAACAGGATCTTTTGGTACTGACGCACCTTCCTTCGCAACGGGAGAAATTGCCATTTTCGACATGGCCGTTCGGTTCAACAGAGACGTAGCACGTCCGGTGATCGGCTTTGCGCTGAAGAACGTTGAAGGCATCTGCATATATGGCACCAACAGCGTATTGACGCCGTACAACGCGAAATCCGCGAGGGATAACGACACGGTTTCTTTTCGCATCGAATGCCCCTTGCGATTGGCTGCGGGCACTTATTTTGCGGATTTCTCCGTGTGCACCGAAGAGGCAGGCGAGATTAAGATCCTGGGCGCCCGCATGTCCGCCGTCGAACTGGCCGTGACCGGCGTCGGTCGCTTTTTTGGCATTGCGGACCTGAATGCACGGATCGTTGGCGGCCCGGGGTAAAGCCACCCTTGAAACCCTCCCCCCCGGCGGGCGAAAAGCGGCTCCAGCAAGGAGAACCGCAATGCGCGTGGCCATGATCGGTACGGGGTATGTGGGCCTGGTTTCGGGCGCCTGCCTTTCGGAATTCGGCCACGACGTGGTCTGTGTGGACAAGGCGGCGGACAAGATCGCGGCCCTGAAGGCCGGGAAAATCCCTATCTTCGAGCCGGGGCTGGACGAAGTCGTCGCTGCCAATGTGAAAGCCGGACGCCTCTCCTTCACAGACACGCTGACGGACGCTGTGAAGGGCGCTGACGCGGTATTTATCGCGGTGGGGACGCCCAGCCGCCGTGGCGACGGACACGCCGATCTGAGCTTCGTGTTCGCGGCAGCGGAAGAAGTCGCACGCGCCATGGAAGGTTACACGGTTGTCATCACCAAATCGACGGTGCCCGTGGGGACCAGCCGGAAGGTCGAAGAGGTCATCCGCAAGGCTCGGCCGGACGCGCAATGCGACGTCGTTTCCAACCCGGAATTCCTGCGCGAGGGATCGGCGATCGGAGATTTCCGCCGCCCGGATCGCGTGGTGGTGGGCTGCGACACGGAGCGGGCGCGCGAAGTGCTGACTGAGATCTACCGCCCGCTTTATCTGAACGAGACGCCGATTCTGTTCACCTCACGCGAAAGCAGCGAACTCATCAAATATGCCGCCAACGCATTCCTCGCGACCAAGATCACGTTCATCAACGAGATGGCGGATATCTGCGAGAAGGTCGGCGCGGACGTGCAGGACGTGGCCCGTGGGATGGGACTGGACGGACGTATCGGCAACAAATTCCTGCATGCAGGCCCCGGCTTTGGCGGCTCCTGCTTTCCCAAAGATACGCTTGCGTTGCTGAAGACTTCGCAAGAGATCGGCGCCACGGCGAGAATCGTCGAAGCCGTGGTCGCGGTGAACGACCGTCGCAAAGTCGGCATGGCGGAAAAGGTCGAGGCGGCTTTCGGCGACGTGGCGGGCAAGACCATCGCCGTCCTGGGCCTCACCTTTAAGCCCAACACCGACGATATGCGCGACGCACCGAGCCTGGTGATCGT
>JANWJQ010000073.1 GCA_025451875.1 Rhizomicrobium sp. | reverse complement strand
TAAGCCTTGATAACCTGTTTCAGACGCTCTTCGGCGCCCCGATCGCCACCGTTCGCGTCGGGATGAAACCGCTTTACGAGTTCCTTATACCGCGCCTTTATCTCCTGCAAGGTGGCGGATTGCTCCAACTGCATCGTCTCCAGCGCAACAAGTTGCAAGCGGGTCAGTTTGCGCTCCGGCGGGCGGGCCTTGGGCCGTTCCGCTACGTCAGAAAACACCCCGAACGGATCGAGCCGCGAGGAGGTGTCATGCCCGTCGCGCATGCGAGCCGCGCGCTTTCCCATGGTCCATGTCGGGCGGTGTCCGGTGAGCGCGTCGATGCGGAACGATTCGATATCTTTTTCGCTCATGCCGGCGAAGAAGTCCCATTGCTCGTTGTGCTGACGCGCATGCGCCTGGCAGAGCCACAGATGCTCGCTCAGATTGTTCTTCGACTTCGGAACTTTGTGCGCGCCTTCACCTGGGCAATTGGCCACGTCGCATTTGCGCGCCGTCGTCTTCGCCGGAGTCTTGTCCGGCTTGATGCGGATGTCGCTTTTGAAGCGGGGACGGGCGCCCGGTTTTTCCATCTCTCAATTATGGGATCGGAGGGTAAAAAAACAAGAAAACGTATTGCTTGACATGTGCATAGCCACGTGCCGGAACTCCGATATGAGCGTTGCAGACATCATTCGCGAAAAATTGACGGCGTCTTTCACGCCCAAAGAGTTAATTGTCGAGGATGAGAGCGCCAAGCACGCCGGCCATTCCGGCGCGCGCCCGGGCGGCGAAACCCACTTTAATGTCCGGATCGTGACGGACGCGTTCGAAGGCGTTTCGCGCGTGGAGCGCCAACGCCGCGTCTATGCCGCGCTGGCAGACGAGATGAAAGGCCGCGTGCACGCCCTGTCGCTGACCACCCTTACGCCTGCGGAGGCGTGGCAGGAGCACTAGGCGGCGTGATCTTGATCGCCGTGATCTGGTTGCGCTGGCGGCGCAGGATTTCAAACATATAGCCATAGAACGAGAAGCGCTGCTTCGCTTCCGGAATCGTTCGCGCTTCGTGGATGACAAGGCCGGCAATGGTCGTGGCTTCCTCGTCGGGCAGATTCCAGTCCAGCTCGCGGTTGAGATCACGGATCGGCGTGGTGCCGTCCACGATGTAGGAGCCGTCCTTCTGCTTGCGGATGTTGCCGCGCGACTCCGCTTCGTCCTCGTCCGGGATGTCACGCAGGATCTCGTCGAGAATATCCTCACGCGTCACGATGCCTTGCAATGCGCCGTACTCGTCCACCACCAGCGCGAAATGCGAGCGGTGCGCGCGGAATGCCTGCAGCTGTTCTTCCAGTGTCGTGGTGTCAGGAACGAACCATGGCTCGTGCATCATCGAGAGAACGTCGAGATCGGCCAGGGCTCCGCCGCGCAGCGCGTATTCGCGCACCACTTCGGCGGTGTGCAGCACGCCGATGATGTTGTCCTGCGAGCCGCGCCAGACCGGCACGCGCGTGTGCTGCGCCGCGATCAGGGCTTCGAATATCTCCTGCTGCGAGAGGTCCGCATCCAGCCCGGCCATTGAGCGGCGATGCACCATGACGTCCGCGATCTGCAATTCGCGCAGATCCAGAACGCCCGTAATCATGTCGCGATGCTCGCGCCCGACGGCGCCTTCCTCGTGATGCAAATTCACCGTACCGCGGATTTCTTCATGGGAATCGATAAGCTCGTCGCCCTCTTGCCGGATTCCGACGAGGCCGAGCACGCGCCACACCATCCATTGCACCGCGCCGACGATGGGCGCGAGCACGCCGACGATCAGGCGCATGGGCTGGGCGACGGCGAGGGCGAAGCGGTCGGTGCGCGCGATAGCCAGCGTCTTGGGCAGAACTTCGGCGAACATCAGGATAAGAACCGTCATCACCACCGTCGCAATGGCGACGGCGCGTTCGCCGAACTGGGATTCCAGAACCCATGTGGCGAAGGAAGAAGCCAGAATGTTGAGGAACGTGTTGCCCAGCAGGATGGCGCCGATCACGCGCTCGCGGTCGCCGACGAGATAGTTCACATCGCGGGCAGAGCGCGATCCGTCTTTCTCGAGCTGGTGCATGCGCCCGCGCGAGACGGCGGTGAGCGCGGTTTCGGAACCGGAGAAAAATCCGGAAACGATCAGCAGCAGCAGGATGACTCCGGCGGCGGCTGTTAGAGCGGTACCCATGTTCAAATTCCCCGATTGGGTCTAGCTGGAAAGAACTTCGCGCACGGCGTCGAGCGGCACGTCCCGTGCGGTGAAGGCATGACCGAGGCCTTTGACGAGAACAAAGGTGAGCTTGCCGTCTTTCACCTTCTTGTCATGCGCCATGGCGGCGATAAGCGTTTCGGTGTCCGGGCGCGGCCCCGGAATGTCGGATATGGAAGCGGGCAGGCCGACAGCTTTGAGATGCTTGGCGAAACGCGCGGCGTCCGCTGCGGGCGACAGATCGAGCTTCGCGGACAGAGCCATCGCCAGCACAGTGCCTATCGCCACGCCTTCGCCATGCAGAAGCCGATCCGAAAAGCCGGTAGCGGCTTCCAGCGCGTGGCCGAATGTGTGACCGAGATTGAGCAATGCACGGTCGCCCGTTTCGCGTTCATCGCGCGTGACAATATCAGCCTTCATCTGGCAGGAGTGCGCAACGATATAGGCGAGTGCGGCGCTGTCGCCCGCCAGCGCCTTCGCGCCGTTCGCTTCCAGCCAGTCGAAGAATTTGGCGTCGCCCAGCGCGCCGTATTTCACCACTTCCGCATATCCTGCGAGCAGTTCGCGCTTCGGCAGTGTCTTCAACGTGGCGATATCGGCGATGACAATGCGCGGCTGGTGGAACATGCCGACAAGGTTCTTGCCTTGCGGCACGTTGATCGCCGTCTTGCCGCCGACGGACGAATCCACCTGTGACAGCAGCGTCGTCGGAATTTGCGCGAAATCGACTCCGCGCTTCAGCACGCCGGCCGCAAAGCCGGCAAGATCGCCAATCACGCCGCCGCCCAGCGCCACGATCAACCCGCCGCGATCGACATTCGCGCGCAGCAATTCACCCGTGAGCTTTTCCAGCCCCGCGAAACTCTTTGTGCCTTCGCCGGGATCGAGAATGATCGGCAGGGTTTTGATGTTCGCTCCCGTGAGCGCCGCGATCAGCGGTTCAAGATGAAGCTTCGCCACGTGGGAATCCGTCACCACGGGCACGGTGCCGCGCGCAAAGGGTGCAAGCAGCGCGCCCGCTTGCGCGAGCAAACCTTCGCCGACACGAATGTCGTAGCTGCGCTCGCCAAGGCCGACGCGAATGGTCTCGCTCATGCCGCCTCCAGCAAGCCGCGGTCTTTAAGCATCGCCACGATCTTCTCGACGGCCATCTGGTGGGGGCCGTCCTCGCTGTTCACCGTCAGGTCGGCTTGCGCATACAGCGGCTCGCGCTCTTTCATCAACCGCGCCATGATCTCGGCCGGGTCGCCATCCTTCAGCATGGGGCGTGTATCGCGCCGCCCGACCCGGTCCACCAAAACGCTCAGTGGCACGTTGATCCAGACGGAGACGGCGTCGTTTTTGATTCGCGTCCGCGTATCGTCATCCGCAAAGGCGCCGCCGCCGGTCGCCAGAACATGGGGAGGCAGGCCCAGCAGACGCGCAATCACCTTGCGTTCGCCGTCGCGGAACGCGGGTTCGCCATAGCGGGCGAAGATCTCGTTTATGGAGCAGCCGGCAGCGTGCTCGATTTCCGTGTCGGCGTCGCGGAATTCCACGTCGAGGCGCGCGGCAAGGCGGCGGCCGAGCGAACTCTTGCCCGCGCCCATCATGCCCACCAATGCCACCGTGCGTTTCAAACCGCTCATATTCTTTCGATTACAACACTTGCGCCGCGCGCGCCATTTCCGCACAACAGGGTCCGGGGGAAAAGGAGGTCGCCAATGCGCGAAACCAACTGGACTGCCCGAATCATCGCGGGGGTGATCGTCGCGATCGTGTTCGGCGTGCTGATCGGCGGGTATGTCGTCAGCAACCGCCCGCCGGCCAAGCAGCACATGGAGGAAGCCGTTCCGAATGACCGCCTCCCGGGCTGACGGATCGTATTCCGGCATCATCGAGAATTTCCTCGACATGATGAGTGCCGAGCGCGGCGCCAGCCGCAACACGCTCTCGGCCTATGCCCGCGACCTGACCGATTTCGCCGGCTCGCTCGCCAGACATGGCGGTTCCATCCGCGATGCGGACCACGCGGCGGTGAAGAAATATCTTGCTTCGTTGTCCGGCAGCGGTCTCGCGCCCTCCTCGCAGGCGCGCAAGCTTTCGGCGCTGCGCCAGTTCTATGCCTTTCTTTATGCGGAGGGCATTCGCGGCGACGATCCCACCAACGCCATCGAAGCGCCCAAGCGCGGGCGTGTGCTGCCCAAAATTCTCTCGGAGGGCGATGTTGAACGCCTGATCGAAGCGGCGCGTGTGGACACGAAGAAGGAAAAGCGCAGCGAAGAAGCCACGCGGCTCTTGTGCATGGTGGAAATACTTTACGCTTCCGGTTTGCGCGTGTCCGAGCTGGTGACATTGCCGTTGGCCGCTGTGACCGGGCGGCAAGGCTTCATCTACGTTCGCGGCAAGGGCAACAAGGAACGCATGGCGCCCTTGAGTGAATCCGCGCGCGACGCTATCGGGGATTATCTGAAAGTCCGCGAGAAATTCACGGACGGCACCAGCCGTTTTCTTTTCGCCTCGCGCGCGGCCAGCGGACATATCACGCGGCGGCGTTGCCATCAGATGCTGAAGGAACTGGCGGTGAAGGCCGGCGTCGATCCGGACAAGCTGTCGCCGCATGTGCTGCGCCATGCCTTTGCGACCCATCTGGTCGAGGGCGGCGCGGATCTGCGCAGCGTCCAGACGATGCTGGGCCACGCCGATATCGCGACCACGCAAATCTACACCCATGTCGCGGGAGATCGGCTGAAGCAGACCGTGCAATCTGCGCATCCGCTGGCCCGCAAGAAGCTGGACAAAACGCGCGGTTGACGCGCGGGGCAGCACAAGCGAGCCTCGCGCCCTATTTTGTGGAGCATTTGCCGTGAGCTTTACGCCAGTCGAGCGCCGTGTGCCGCCGCGCCTGTACCGATCCAAGCTGTTCGTGCCCGGATCGCAGACGAAGTTTTTCGAGAAGGCCGCCGCCGGTCCCGCCGATGTGGTGTGCCTCGATCTCGAAGACGCTGTCGCGCCCTCCGACAAGGACAAAGCGCGCGACAACATCGTGCAGGCGCTCAACGACGTGAACTGGGGCAATAAGCTCGTCACAGTGCGCATCAACGGCCTCGACACCAACTTCTGCTATCGCGACGTGATCGCGCTGGTGGAGAAGGGCGGCGAGCGGTTGGATGCCATCATGGTGCCGAAGGTCGGCAACGGCGCCGACCTCTATGCCATCGACATGCTCATCACGCAGGCATCCAGCTTCGTGGGCCGCAAGAAGCAAATCGGTCTTGAAGTCATCATCGAAAGCGCCGCAGGCCTGGGCAATATCGACGAAATCTGCCGCGCCTCGAAGCGGCTGGAGACGCTGCATTTCGGCGCGGCGGACTACGCGGCCTCGCAAGGCATGCGCACCACCAATATCGGCGGCGGCAATGCGGATTATGTGATGCTGACGGACATCGAGCCGGGCCGCGCGCGCGACAAACACTGGAACGATCTGTGGCACTTCCCGCTGTTCCGCATGTGTCAGGCGGCGCGCGCGCATGGCATCGTGCCGATCGACGGACCGTTCGGCGATTATGGCGACGCGGACGGTTTTCGCGTGCAGGCGAACCGCACCGCCATTCTGGGCTGCGAAGGCAAATGGGCGATCCATCCGAGCCAGGTCGCGCTCGCCAATGAGATCTTCACGCCAGCGGAAAAGGAAGTGAAACGCGCCGAAGCGATCCTCGTGGCGATGAAAGACGCACAGGAGAAGGGCCTCGGCGCTGTGGCGTTGAACGGCGTGCTGGTCGATGCCGCTTCAATCCGTCAGGCGCACGTCATTGTGCAGCAGGTGAAGATGATCCGGGAGCGGACAGCTTGAGCAGCTCCATCAGCCGCTGCAGCTTGTCGGGATTGCGCAGGCCATAGAGCGTGGTGATTTTCTCACCATCGGTTTCGATGGCCATGGTGCCGAGCATTTCGTCACCGTCACGGACGACGAGCGCGGGCTGGCCGTTCAGTTCGGTCATGTCCATGCTCAGCTTCGCGTCGGCATAGAACTTCCGGCCCAATCCGTGAATGAACCGTGCAATCTTGTCCGGTCCATAGATCGGATTGAGCGCCGCCGCCACGCGGCCACCGCCATCGGTGTAGGCGATCGCATCCGGCGCCAGCAGCGACATCATCTCCTGCGGATCGGACGAACTGCTGGCCTTCGCAAAACGCATCAGCAGATCGCGATGTGCTTCCTTCGACATCGTGTAGCGGGGACGATCCGATTTCACGCGCTCGCGCGCGCGGCTGACGAGCTTGCGACAGGCGGCTTCGGTTTTCTCCAGCGTCGCGGCGATTTCAGAATAATCGCAATCGAATGCATCGTGCAGGATCAGCGCCGCGCGCTCTTCCGGCGACAGGCGTTCCAGAATGTGGAGCAGCGCGAGCGACAGGTCGGACGCGAGTTCGGCCCGAGCTGCGGGTGCGTCGGCGGCAAAGGCGCGCGTGTCGTCCGGCAGTAACGGTTCCGGCAGCCACGGACCGACATAGCTTTCCCGGCGTGCGCGCACCTTGCGCAAGGCATCAAGCGACAGCCGCACCGTCGCGGCAGAGAGCCAGGCGCGGGGATCGCGGATGTCTTCGCCTTCGGTACGCCGCCAGCGCAGCCATGCTTCCTGCACCACATCTTCCGCACCGGCCATCTCGCCCAGCATCCGGTAGGCGATGTTGAGAAGATGCGCACGGTGGCGCTCGAAGGCGGCGATATCGCTCATGCGGCTTTCAAAGTTGAATTAACCGCCACGTCGGCATTGCCAATGCGAACGCGCTGGCAGGTTTTGGCATGTCCCATCGCACGTTTCAGAACAGGGAAGTTTCGCGCCGTCATCGCGCGCAAGCTTAGCGCGATCAGCGCCGTCTTGCCCCATTTGTTTTCGATGATCTCGCGCAGATCGTCCAGGTTATCCGCGTGGGCCAGCAGCGCGCGACCATAATCGAAACCCAATTGGGCATCGGCGTCGGTTCGAGCGCCGGAGAGAAGCGCCTTGATGATCTCACCCGGCATGCCCTGTTCCATCGCAATGTCGGACGCGATCTGCACGCATGGGCCGCAATCCTCGAACAATGCGCCCGCGATCCCGGCCGCGAACCACGCATTTGGTGGCGCATCGCCGCGCCAGTTTCCGCCGGCGCTTTGCATGATGCCGAAGCGCATGAAGGCCGAGGTCGAAGTGTCGAGCATCTCGTGCATATAGGTTGCGTCGTAATTGTACCGGCTCGCGAAGCCGCGCGTGTAACGGTGCAAAAGCCATTTCAGCATCACACGACTCCCTCCTGCTTCGCCCGCACCCAGGCGAGCGCGAAACCCAGAAAGCTGACGACGATCACGCCGATGCCGGTGGAAACGAGAATGTGCGGATCGGAGGGCAGGCCGTCCGTGATCCACTCCCAGACATGGAAGCAGGCGTGCAGCGCGGGCCATGTCGCGCCAGCCAGCACGAAGGCTGCGGCGGACATGCCGTTGCGAAACGCCATCAGCATTCCCGTGCCGCTGGCGATAAAGGCGAAGCCGATATCGCCGATGAAATGGTGGTTGAACGGCCCTTCCAGCGTTACGCCCGGAACCGCGGCGTACCAGCTCTCCGGAGCCAGAAGCATCCAAAGACCGTTAATCAGGTGAAACAGGCCCAAAAGCCCCAAAAGCCAGCGTGAAATCATGGTTCGGTCCTTTCCTATCCCCTTAAGACGGCCCGGCCTCCCAGTCTGTGACGGGGCGGGTTTTGTTGACAGGGCTGGGGGCGCTTGCCACTTATCCGGGCGCAGCCTATGGGTCCGGCCCCTTCGGACGCCAAGTAAATGACAATGCACACTTATCTGGATTTTGAGCGGCCCATCGCCGAGCTCGAAGGCAAAATCGTCGAATTGCGGAAGCTGGCGGAAGCCGACCCCGCGATGGAGATCGAGGACGATGTCGCGCGCCTGCAGGCCAAGGCCGACGCGCTGATCGACGAAACCTATTCCAAGCTGACGCCCTGGCAGAAGACGCTGGTGGCGCGCCATCCGGCGCGGCCGCATTTCTCCGACTACGTTTCTCATCTGATCGACGAATTCACGCCGCTCGCCGGCGATCGCGTGTTCGGCGAAGACCGCGCGCTGCTGGCGGGTCTCGGCCGTTTCCGCGGTCGCGCCGTGGCCGTGCTCGGTCACGAGAAGGGCAACGACACCAAGAGCCGCCTCACGCACAATTTCGGCATGGCGATGCCCGAAGGCTATCGCAAGGCGCAGCGCATCTTCGAGATGGCGGATCGTTTCGGCTTGCCCGTGATTTCGTTTGCCGACACGCAGGGCGCCTATCCCGGCGTCGGCGGTGAAGAACGCGGGCAGGCGGAAGCCATCGCGCGTTCCACGCAGGCGAGCCTCAATCTCGGCGTGCCGTTCATCTCCACGATCATCGGCGAAGGCATGTCGGGCGGTGCGCTCGGCATCGCGGTGGCGAACAAGGTGTTCATGCTGGAGCACTCGATCTACGCAGTGATCTCGCCCGAAGGTTGTGCCTCGATCCTTTGGCGCAGCTCCGACAAGGCGCAGGACGCCGCTGCCGCCATGAAGATTACGGCGCAGGATCTTCTGGGCCTGAAGGTGATCGACGGCATCGTGCCGGAGCCGCCGGGCGGCGCGCATCGCGGGCCCGAGCACACGATCAACGCCGTCGGCGAAGAGATATACCGCGCGCTGAACGAGATGAACGGCCTGTCGCCGGACGAATTGCGCAAGCAGCGCCGCGAGAAATATCTCGCGATGGGAAGAAACCTCGCCTAAAGCGTTCGCGCGAATTTTCTTATATCACCGACCAGATCATCGGGGCGTTCCAGCGCCGCGAAGTGGCCGCCCTCCTCGAAATCCGTCCAGTGCGCGACGTTCACATGGCGCTCGACCATGCTGCGCGGCGGGAAGGGGATTAGATCGATCGGGAAGTTGGCGATGCCTACGGGCTTCTCGATGCGCGCACCATTGGGCACAGGCGTTCCGGCCACGTCTTCCATCAACCCGCGATACATCCATGTCGCGGTGTTGAAGCTGCGGGTGACGAGATAGATCATAACATTGGTGAGCAACTGGTCCTTCGTATAAACGGTGTCGAAACCGTTGCGGGTGTCCGACCAGCCGTGGAATTTCTCCACGATCCAGGCGCAGGTGCCGACGGGGGAATCCATCATCGCATAGGACAGCGTCTGCGGTTTCGTCGTCTGCTCGCGGAAATAGGCGCCTTCCATCTCGAACAGCATGGCCGCGCGCTGCGCATAGGCTTTTTCTTCTTCCGTCTCCGGATGCACGCCGGGCGAGCGCCAGCCGAACATGTTGAGATGCGCGGCGCGGCATCCTTTGCCCTCATAGCCCATCCAGCCGGACACGGCGCTGCCCCAGTCGCCGCCTTGCGCGATATAGCCGTCGAGCTTGAGCACATCGGTCATCAGCGTGTCGAAATATCTGGCGGTCGTGCGCGGGCCGATGGGGCGTTTCGGTTTGCCAGAGAGGCCGTAACCGGGCAGCGACGGCACGATCACCGTGAACGCGTCTTTCACATTCCCGCCGTGCTTCTCCGGATGCGCGAGCTTGTCGATGATGTGGACGAACTCGAACACCGATCCCGGCCAACCATGGCTCAGGATCAGCGGCTTGGGCGCATGACCCGATCCATCTTCGCGATAGAAATGGATGTCGAGACCGTTCACCTCCGCGAGAAATTGCGGAAATTTGTTCAGCGCGGCCTGCTGGGCCTTCCAATCGTATTTTTCCGTCCAGTATGAACAGAGCTGCTTCATGTAATCCAAGTTCGCGCCATAGGCCCAGGTGCCTTCGAGCCCTTCACCGCGCGGCATCTCATGCCAGGGATAATCGAGTACGCGCTGGCGGATCGCGACGAGCTCTTCGTCAGGCACATCGAAGCGCGTGGAGCGGATAGCCATGAACCATTCCTTGTGTGACGAGCGGCAAGCTTGCCGCCGTTACCGCACAAAAGAAAAGGGGGCCTCGGCGGCCCCCTTCACCCATTCGCTAGCCGCGATTTACTTGGAAAGTTCCGCCGACAGCGACGACACCCAGCCCTGATTGCCGAGTTCGTCCTTCACCTGCCACCAGATGCCGTCCTTTTCGCCGGTCGGGTAGAGCATCATGCCCGTCGAGAGCGAGCGCACGACCTTGGCGTGCTTTTCGTTGCCGGGACGGTCATAGAGCTGGCCGGGACGCGTCATGGTCAGCGCCTGCGTCGGCGCCTGTGCCGAGGCACCGCCTTCCGCCGCACTCGGCATGCCGCCCATATCGCCCACCAGCTTGGTGTAGGCGTCGATGTAAGCCAGCGTCACGACCTGGCCGATATCGGTATTGGTGTAGCTCGACGCCGCCGCGCCGCCGAAGCCGCCCCAACCACCCCAGCCGCCGCCGACACCGAAGCCGACATCGGTCTTGGAGCCGTGACCCTGTTCGATCGGGCCGTCTTCGCTGGTGCGCACATTCACGATCGACAACACCACGTCTGCCGTCTTGCTGCTGATCGAGATGTTGGAAAGGATCGCGCCCGCGCCACCGCCGACGAAACCGCCGAGGATGCCGCCGATGTTTCCGCCACTCGAGTTGTTGTTCTTCGATGCGATGTCCGGAACGAGGATGTAGTCGGCGGCTTTCACCTGGCCTTTGCCGATATTCGATCCCTGCTGCAGGTCGCCGCCCGATGCGAGCTGGCGTTCCTGCTGCGCCATCTCAAAGCCCTTGCCGCGATCGACCAGCGTGAAGCAGCCGGACTTGCGCACGAACACCTTGAGCAGAACCTCCGGTGACGCGAGGTTCAGGTCGGTCCACCAGTTATGATCCGGCTCGCGGATCGCGATGGTGCCGAGATTGCGCCCGCATGTGGGAATGTCCGCCATCTTGCGATCCGTTTTCTGCTTGATCGATTCTGCCTGGGCGGCGAACGAGGTTGCCAGCAAGGCAACGCTGCACGCGCCGATGATTGCTCCAATGCGCATTTGAAAACCTCTTTTCGAAAGTGCCCCGTCACGCGCCAAAGCCGCGCGGAATTCCGCGCGCCTCAGCCGGGGACGAACCTAACAAAGAGGACAGATTCGGAAAACCCCTGCGGAATTTTGCTGTGATCGCCTCGGGTTGCTGCGCTGCAAAAGCGGCAACGTCACCACCAACCGCGCCATTTGAACCAGACGACTGGCAGAATGATGGAAAGGACGATCAGGAACAATCCCCACTCGTAGCCGTAATGCCAATCGTATTCGGGCATGCTCTTGAAGTTCATGCCGTACATGCTGGCGATGAACGTGGGCGGAATACCGACGACGGATGCGATCGTCAGCACCTTGAAAATGTCGTTTTGCTCGGTGTTGATGAAGCCCAGTACAGCGTCGAGCAGGAACTGCACTTTGTTGGACAGATGCACTTCGAAGTCGGCGAGCGATTTGATGTCGCGTTCGACCGTTTTCAGCCGCGCCTGCATGTCTTCTTTCATCCAATGCTCGGCCTTTTCCCGAACGAAGGGTGCGATGCGTTGCAATGTGAGCAGGCTTTCGCGAATTTGCGAGAGCTTGTCGCCTGTATTGCCGATATCGACCAACGCCTCGCGGAGGAGGCGCGTGCGCCGTTTGATCCCACGACGGGGCGGGCGGCTGTAACGGCTGAAGGCTTCGCGCGACATGCTGTTCAGATGCACGCCGATCTCTTCCAGCATGTCCGCGCCATAATCGACCATGCCTTCGACCAGCGAGATAAAGACCTCACTGGAAGTGAGATCATGCGCCTTCTTGTTGCAATAATGCGCGGTGGCTTCGAACGCGTGCATCTCGGTGTAGCGGATCGTGATCAGCACCTTCTCGGTCAGCACGAAGCCGATCGGTGTCGGCCCTTCTTCATCGCCATGCGCGGAGACCGGTGTGGAAAGTTGAAGCGTGTTGTCTTCAAATTGCAGACGGCTGGAGGATTCAATCTCTTCCAGCTCCGTGCGCTCGGGAATATCGAGGGAAAGCGCTTTTTCGACTTTCTGAATTTCATCGGGAGTCGGATCGTACAGATCCACCCAGACGGCTTTCGCCGGATCCTTCACGTCGTTTGGAAACAGGTTGAGCATCGCATTCCTCGAATCACTACAAAGGATAGACCGGGGTATGCGTTCCCGCGCGGTTGCCGCTATTGGCTCCGGCGGATAGCCTCCGGCCGGTTTTCAACGGTTGGGGGGAAGCAATGCGATATTTTGGACGGTCTTTGGCGGCTTTCGCGTTCGGCGCGGCGGCGTTGCTGGGCACAAGCGCGCTGGCAAACGATGTGGTGATCCACGCCGGCAAACTCATCGACGGCGTGTCCAAGACACCGCAGGCCAATGTTTCGATCCTGATCCACAATGATCGCATTACAGGTGTGCAATCCGGCTTCGTGAATCCCAAGGGCTTCGCGGTGATCGACCTGTCGAAGCAGACGGTGCTGCCCGGCCTGATCGATTGCCATGTTCACGTCACAGGCCAGTTCGACGGCGGCAATCCGGTGGCCGAGGCTGTCACCCAAACCGATTTCGACTCCGCCGTGCGCTCCACCGCCTATGCGCGCAACACGCTGCTCAGCGGCTTCACCAGCGTGCGCGACGTGGGCGCCTCGACCGGCGTCGTCGTCGCACTCAAGACGGCGATCGCCAAGGGCATCGTCGAAGGACCGCGCATGTGGGTGTCGGGATCGCCGCTGGGACCAACGGGCGGCCACAACGACGCGGCCAACGGACTGGATCCGTCCATCACCAACGCGGAATGGAAAGACAACATCGTCAACAGCCCGGAGGATGCGCGCCGCGTCGTGCGCGAACATCGCCAGCATGGCGCCGATCTCATCAAGATCATGCCAAGCGGCGGGGTGCTCTCCATTGGCGACGATCCGAACCTGCAGCTGATGACGGATGACGAGATCAAGGCCGTCATCGACACCGCCCATTCGCTGAACATGAAAGTGGCGGCGCATGCGCATGGATTGAAAGCGATCAATGCCGCCGTCCGGCTGGGCGTCGACTCCATCGAGCATGGCAGCTTCGCGGACGCCACCAGCTATCAGCTGATGAAGCAGCACGGCACTTATCTTGTGCCGACGTTGCTGATCGCGCATGCGGTCTACATTCTCGCCAAGACCCATCCGGAGCAGCTCAATCCGTCCTCCGCCGCCAAGGCACTCGCGGTTGCGCCGCGCATCGAGAAGAATCTGCATGACGCTTACACGGCGGGTGTGAAGATCGCGTTCGGCACCGATCAGGGCTTGGTGCCGCATGGCCAGAACGCGCAGGAGTTCGCGCTGATGGTGCATGCGGGCATGACGCCGATGGATGCGATCATCGCGGCGACCGGCTCGGCAGCCAATCTGATCGGCGATCCGCAGGATATCGGCAGCGTGCAGAAGGGCCGTTACGCGGACATCGTTGCCGTGAATGGAGATCCGCTGGCGGATATCCACCAGCTCGAACATGTCGGCTTCGTGATGAAGGGCGGCACGATCTACAAGCTGAACAACCAGATCGTTCCGCGCCAAACCGGGACAAAATAAGTTCCATACGTCTGCGCTGTGATCGGCGGCACTTTCCGCAGAGGGCCGCCGTCATCATTCTCCCTCGCTGACGCCGGTTTCGGGAGACGGATGATGTTGCGCAGGCTGTTTGCAGTTGCGGCTTTTGCCGCGGTGATGACATCGGGTTCGGTCGCGATGGCCGACAATGGCGATGTCGCCGGATCGCACGACTATGCCGGCATCGGCCGCTTCGCGGGCAGCGTCATCACCGGATACGACGCCAAGGATTTCGATGCCGCGCTCATCCAGGCGGCTCCGTTCAAGAACGGAAAGGCGCAGGATCAACGCCGCCTCGAAGGCCGCGTGACCCGCATCGCCTACAAGGCGGCGGCGGGACCATCCATTCTGGAAGTGTCGCGCAACTACGAACAGCAGCTTGCCAAAGCCGGATTCAAGACGCTTTTGGCTTGCGATACGGATGCGTGTGGTGGAATTCCGTTGACGGAAAATGTAAGCGCGCTGCCGGTGCCGCAGATGTGGCTTGACGGCTTCGATTACCACTATTTCTCCGCCCGCAAGCAGGAAGGTGGCCGCGATACCTACGCCTCTGTCGTGGTGAGCAAGAACAATGACGAGATTTATGCGCAGCTTACGGTCGTCCAGATCAATGCGATGGACAACAAGATGGTCGACGCCGCAGCCATGTCGAAGGGGCTGGGCGACAAAGGCCACATCGCGCTCTACGGCATCTATTTCGATACCGATAAAACCACCTTGAAGCCGGAGAGCCGTCCGACACTGGACGAGATCGCGAAATTGCTTAAAGGGCAGCCGAAGCTCGCCGTCTATATCGTCGGACACACCGACAGCCAGGGTGGCTATGACTACAACATGAACCTGTCACGTGGCCGCGCGCAGGCCGTGGCCGCAGACCTTGTCTCGCACTACGGGATCGATAAGGCGCGTTTGAAGACGGCAGGCGTGGGCTTCCTGGCTCCGCTGGGCTCAAACGCGACCGAAGACGGCCGCGCGCTCAACCGGCGGACCGAACTCGTCGAACCCTAATTCCAATTGGATGCCGCAACGCGGCGCGCTCAGACGAGCGCGCCGTGGCAGTGCTTGAACTTGCGGCCGGAACCGCAGGGGCAGGGGGCGTTGCGCTGGACGCGGCCCCAGGTTTGCGGATCGTTGGGGTCGATGGGGCCGTCATAGGTGCGGACGGGACGCATCGTGCCGGCATATTCGTCGTGCCCCTGCATCTCGTCCTCACCGGTGAGCGGATTGACATGATGCGCCTGCATCTGGATCGGCGCGCGCTCCAGCGGCGGCGGCGGTTCGCCTGTCTGGATCTGGATATGCATGAGCTGGCGCACGACATCGGTGCGCAGCTTGGCGAGCAGCGTTTCGAATAGCTCGAACGCTTCCTGCTTGTACTCGTTCAGCGGATCGCGCTGGCCGTAACCGCGCAGGCCGACATACTGGCGCAGGTGATCGAGGTTGATGATGTGCTCGCGCCAGTTCTGGTCCAGCGTCTGCAGCAGGATCGCCTTCTCGACATAACGCATGACATCCGGGCCGGAATTGGCGGCGCGTTCGGCCGCGCGGCTGTCCACGGCCTTCAGGATGCGCTCGCGGACTTCTTCGTCGGCGATGCCTTCTTCCTTTGTCCAGTCTACGATCGGCAGATCGACGCCGAAGATGTCGTGAACCTCCGTGTGAAGACCGGGGGCATCCCACTGCTCGGCGTAAGCCTTTTCGGGGATGTGACGGGCGATCAGTTCCTGCACGATCTGTTCGCGGAAGTCGGCGATCTCGTTGGAGACGTCGTCCGCGCCCATGATCTCCTTGCGCTGCTCGAAGATGACTTTGCGCTGGTCGTTCAGAACGTCGTCATATTTGAGGATGTTCTTGCGCATTTCGAAGTTGCGCGCTTCGACCTTCTGCTGTGCCTTTTCCAGCGCCTTGTTCACCCAGGGATGGGCAATGGCTTCGCCCTTTTCGAGGCCGAGGCGCGTGAGGATCGAGTCCATGCGGTCGGACCCGAAGATGCGCATGAGGTCGTCCTGCAGCGACAGGAAGAACTTGGACGCGCCCGGATCGCCCTGACGGCCGGAACGGCCGCGCAGCTGGTTGTCGATACGGCGGCTTTCGTGACGCTCGGTGCCGACGACATAGAGGCCGCCGGCGGCTTTCGCGCGTTCCTTGTCGGCGGCGACTTCCGCGCGGATCTCCGCGGAACGCCGCGCGATCTCGTTCTCGTCGAGAAGGCCGGCCAGCTCGTTCTTGATGCGCATGTCGGCGTTGCCGCCAAGCTGAATGTCGGTGCCGCGGCCCGCCATGTTGGTGGCGATGGTGACGGCGCCGGAAACACCGGCCTGTGAAACGATCGACGCTTCCTGCTCGTGGAAACGCGCGTTGAGGACGGCGTGCTTGATCTTGCGCCTCTTCAGCAGGGCCGAGAGCGATTCCGATTTTTCGATGGACGTCGTGCCGACGAGGATCGGCTGGCCGCGCTTCTGGCATTCCTCGATCAGCTTGATGATTGCTTCGTCTTTTTCTTCCAGTGTGCGGTAAACTTCGTCGTCGGCATCCTTGCGCGCGACAGGCAGGTTGGTCGGCACTTCCAGCACGTCGAGCTGGTAGATGTCCATGAACTCGGCGGCTTCCGTCAGCGCCGTGCCGGTCATGCCCGCCAGCTTGTCGTAGAGACGGAAATAGTTCTGGAAGGTGATCGAGGCGAGGGTGACGTTCTCCGGCTGGATCGCCACGCCTTCCTTCGCTTCCAGCGCCTGGTGCAAGCCTTCCGAATAGCGGCGGCCTTCCATCATGCGGCCGGTGAATTCGTCGATGATGACGACCTTGCCGTCCTTGACGATGTAGTCGCGGTCCTTCTGGAACAGCTTGTGAGCCCGCAGCGCCTGGTTGGCGTGGTGCACCATGTTGATGTTCTCGATGTCGTAGAGATCGCCGGTAGGCAGCAGCTCTGCCGCGCGCATCAGTTGGACAAGATGCTCGTTGCCGGCCTCGGTGAGCGTCACCTGCCGCTGCTTTTCATCCAGCTCGAAGTCTTCCGGCAACAGGCTCGGCATCAGCTTGTCGACGGTATTGTAAATTTCGGTCTGGTCGTCCGTCGGGCCGGAGATGATGAGCGGCGTACGCGCTTCATCGACGAGGATCGAGTCCACTTCATCGACGATCGCGTAAGAATGTCCGCGCTGCGACATCGTCTCCGCGGAATACTTCATGTTGTCGCGTAGGTAGTCGAAGCCGAATTCATTGTTGGTGCCGTAAGTCACGTCGGCGGCGTAGGCGACCTTGCGTTCCTCATCGGACAGGCCGTGGATGATGCAGCCGGTGGTCAGGCCGAGGAAGCGGTAGATCTGACCCATCCAGTCGGAGTCGCGCTTGGCGAGATAGTCGTTGACGGTGACGACATGCACGCCTTCGCCCGCGAGCGCGTTCAGATAGACGGGGAGCGTGGCGACGAGGGTCTTGCCTTCGCCGGTTTTCATTTCGGCGATGTTGCCGCCATGCAGAACAAGGCCGCCGGTGAGCTGCACGTCGAAATGCCGCTGCCCGAGAACCCGCCTGGCCGCTTCGCGCACGACCGCGAAGGCTTCGGGCAGAATGTCTTCCAGCGTTTCGCCCTTTGCCAGGCGCTCCTTGAACGCCGGCGTCATCGCACGCAGTTCTTCGTCGCTCATCGCGACAAAGCGCGGTTCCAGAGCGTTGATCTCGGCCACGGTCTTGGCCATCGGGCGCAGCTTGCGCTCGTTGGAAGAACCGAAGAATCGCGAGGCGAAATTGCCGAGACTGAGCATAGAATCCTCAAGAAGGCCGGGTGGCCGTTTTTGCCGCAAGGCGGTCTGCCCGGCGTATATGCGCCTACGACCGGCAAATCCCCCTCCGGCTTGGCGCGGGGGAGAGATAAGAACGGGCTTCCCCCTTGTCAATTCAAGGGATTCCGGCCAAATCCCCGCCGCATTTTCGGGGCGCGTGTCATGGCCAAGGCGCGGGCATCAACAACGCAGAAGACGGGTAAGACGGTTCCCAAGGCCGCGCACCCGGTTTCGCCATTGGCTCCCGCCAAATTCCCCACTTTGCCGCCTTTGGCCGGCGTAAGGCTCGCCACGGGCGAGGCAGGCGTCCGCTATAAAGACCGGACGGATGTCCTTTTGGTGACATTGGCGCCTGGAACGCAGGCGGCAGGCGTGTTCACCAAATCCAAAACTTCTTCGGCCCCGGTGGATTGGTGCCGCGCAAATCTGAAATCCGGCGGCGCGCGGGCGCTGGTCGTGAACAGCGGCAACGCCAATGCCTTCACCGGCAAGGCGGGTATCGAAGGCGCGCAGGCCGTCGCCCGTTCTGCTTCCGCGACCTTGGGCTGCAAGGCGAGTGAAGTGATGCTCGCGTCTACGGGCGTCATTGGCGAGCCGCTTCCGGCGGAGCGCATTACAAAAATTTTGGGGAAGCTGGCCGACGAAGGCTCCGCCAGCGCGTGGCGCGCCGCTGCCGAAGCGATCATGACGACGGATACTTATCCCAAGCTGGCCACCGCGCAGGCGATGATCGACGGCAAGCGCGTCACCATCAACGGTATCGCCAAGGGCAGCGGCATGATCGCGCCCGACATGGCGACGATGCTGGCTTTTGTTTTCACCGACGCGGATTTGCCCGCTAGCGTCCTGCAGGACGTGTTGAACGCAGGCGTAAAACCATCCTTCAACGCCATCACCGTGGATAGCGACACCTCCACCAGCGACACGCTGATCCTGTTCGCCACCGGCAAGGGCGCGAGCCATCCCAATGTCACGAAGGCGAACGACAAGCGGCTCACGGAATTCAAACGCAAGCTGGATGAAGTGCTGCTCGATCTGGCGCTCCAGGTGGTGAAGGATGGCGAGGGCGCGCAAAAACTCATCCGGATCGACGTGACCGGCGCGGAGAACGATGCCGCGGCCCATCGTATCGGCATGAGCATCGCCAACTCACCCTTGGTGAAAACGGCGATTGCGGGCGCGGATGCGAATTGGGGCCGTATCGTCATGGCCGTCGGCAAGTCCGGCGAAAAGGCGGACCGCGACAAACTCAAAATCGGCTTCGGCAATCAGGTTGTCGCCGAGAAAGGCGCGCGGGCCGCGAAATATGATGAGGCCGCGGCGACCAAGGCCGTCTCGGGCCGCGAGGTCCACATCGCCGTCGATCTGGGATTGGGCAAAGGCGCCGCGCGTGTTTGGACCTGCGATCTCACCCACGGCTATATCGACATCAACGGGTCTTATCGGAGCTGACGTCCCACGCGATCTGCCCCGTTTGAGGACAGTCGCGCGCACACATATGGGCGTTCGTGGCCGATTGGGATAAAACCTGCTGCTATCTCTTAAGCCGCTCTTAATCGGGGTTCCGCCATCATGACCGAAGCTGCGCGCCGTCTGACGCTGGTCGTTGCCTGCGCGCTGATAGATCCGGATGGGCGTGTGCTCATTGCGCAGCGTCCGCCGGGGAAGGCGATGGCGGGGCTATGGGAATTTCCAGGCGGCAAGATCGAGCCCGGCGAACGGCCGGAAGATTGCCTGATCCGCGAGTTGAAGGAAGAACTCGGGATCACGGTCCGCGAGCCTTGCCTCGCGCCTTTCACCTTCGCTTCGCACAGCTATGCGGACTTTCATCTGCTGATGCCGCTCTATCTGTGCCGCCGCTGGGAGGGCACGCCGCAGCCTCTGGAACACGCGGCGTTGAAATGGGCAAAACCGCGCGAGTTGTCGCAATATCCCATGCCGGAAGCGGATCTGCCGCTTATCCCCATGCTGCGCGATCTTCTATAGCGCGCTTTCTGCGCGACGACAGCGGCGCCACGGCGATCGAATATGCGATGATTGCCGGCGGCATTGCCGTTGTCATCGTCACGGCGGTGAATACGCTCGGCCAGAATGTGAAGACCACGTTCTTCGACAAGATCGCCGACGCCTGGCATTAGCTTCAACGTGGTTTCAGGTTTGTCGCATCACCGGTCTTCTGCTCGGTGGTTCCCAACGCATCTGCAAGTCGTGTTTTCGCAGAACCGGGCGCTAGCGGCTTTTGCTGACTCTCATGCGGCGTCCAGCCCGTGAGATAGGCGATATCGAAGGTGGCGCGCAGCCTGCCATCATCTTCGGCGTAATTGGCTTTGTATTGCGCGAGACTGGCCGCGAGCACATCGCGGCGAAGCGGCTTTCGCGCGCGGCTCACGAGCACATTCGTTTCACCAGCGGCGCGCAAATCCGAAATCAGCGTTTCGAACTGGCGATACCGGACGATGGTTCGTTCCGTGTCGGCAACCGGCAGATTGAACCCCGCCCGCTGCAGCAAGCCGCCGAGATCGCGCACATCGGCAAACGGCGCGACGCGCGGGCTTGCGCCGCCGGATATCTCTTCTTCGCCGGCAGCCAGGGACTCGCGCAACTCTTTCAACGTGTCGCCGGAGAATAGCGCGGCAACAAACAAGCCGTCCGGTTTGAGCGCGCGGCGGATTTGGATCAAGGCGCCGGGAAGATCGTTGACGGCGTGGAGCGCCAGCACGCTGACGGCCAGATCGAAACTCTGCGGCGGAACATCCAGAATTTCCGCCTCAGACAGCGCGGCGCGCGTCCAATTTCTGGCAAGCGGTTTCGTCAGAACGAATGCGGAGTCCGTACCGCTTACATCGAGCGCATTTTGAAAATTGCGATTGGCTGCGCCCGCGCGCTCCGCAACACCGGCGGCCGCTTCCAACACGAGAAAGCTCTCGCCTGGAGTTCCAGCGGCGCGCGCCGCACGCAATATGCGCGCTTTGCGATCAAAGATGTGGGGAACGCTGCTCAAGCTTCACAAATCCGTCCGTGCGGTCCTAAACTAGCCGGTATGACGGCGATATTCGACAAGCTCGCGCCGCTTTCCCGCCGC
>JANWJQ010000072.1 GCA_025451875.1 Rhizomicrobium sp. | reverse complement strand
CCACCGCCCCATCAGCGATACGCGCGATCTGGGCGGCCTGTTCCGGCGTCCTGATCCCGAAGCCGACGCAGCACGGCAGCGGACTGGCCGCATGGATCCGTTTCAATGCAGCGGTCACTTCGGCGGGGTCGAAACTTTTCGTGCCGGTCACACCCGCGACCGAGACATAATAGAGAAAGCCGCTCGCCCCGGTGAGCACCGTCTTGAGACGATGGTCATCGGTGGTGGGCGCCAGCAGACGGACGATGTCGATGCCATGTGCGTTGGCGGGAACGCGCAGCACTTCATCTTCTTCCGGCGGCAGATCGACGGTGATGAGGCCGTCGACACCCGCCGCCCCCGCATCGCGCGCGAACTTCGCGGTGCCATAGTGATGAATGGGATTGTAGTAGCCCATCAGAATGATTGGCGTTGTCTGGTCGGTCTTGCGGAATTTGCGGACCATCTCGAGCGTCTTGAGCATGGTCGCGCCGGACTTGAGCGCCCGCAGCGACGAGGCCTGCACCGCCGGACCATCCGCCATCGGATCGGAGAACGGCGCGCCCAGCTCGATCAGGTCTGCGCCGGCAGCCGGAAGCTGCTCCATGATTGCGAAAGACGTTTCGGGATCAGGATCGCCCGCCGTGATGAACGGCACAAAGGCGGCGCGGTTGGCTTTTTTCAGCGCGGCGAAACGGTCGGAGATGCGGCTCATATCTTCACACCCAACGCCGCCGCCGCCGTGAACACATCCTTGTCGCCGCGCCCGGAAAGCGTGACGGCGATGGCCGCATCCTTGGGCATGGTCGGCGCAATGCGCGCGACATGGGCCAGCGCATGAGACGACTCCAGCGCCGGGATGATGCCTTCAACCTTGGAGAGCAGCGTGAACGCTTCCATCGCCTCCTTGTCGGTGGCGGAGAAATATTTCACCCGGCCCTGATCCTTCAGCCAGGAATGTTCGGGGCCGACGCCCGGATAGTCGAGACCGGCGGAGATCGAGTGTGCTTCCTCGATCTGCCCATCCGCGTCCTGCAACAGATAGGAGCGCGAACCATGCAGCACGCCGGGCGTGCCCTTGGTCAGCGTGGCGGCCTGGCGATGCGTGTCCACGCCCTCGCCCGCCGCTTCGACGCCATGAATTTCAACGGAACTGTCATCGAGGAACGGATGGAAGGTGCCGATCGCATTCGATCCACCGCCGACACAGGCGACCACCAGATCGGGCAGCTTCTTCTCGGCGTCCATCATCTGCGTCTTGATCTCGTCGCCAATGACGCATTGGAAGTCGCGCACCATCATCGGATAGGGATGCATGCCCGCCGCCGAACCGATGATGTAGAACGTGTCGTGGACGTTCGCGACCCAGTCGCGGATCGCTTCGTTCATCGCGTCTTTCAAAGTGCGCGAACCGGAGCTGACGCCACGCACTTCCGCGCCGAGAAGGTTCATGCGGAACACGTTGGGCTTCTGCCGCTCGATGTCCACCTCGCCCATATAGACGATGCAGGGCAATCCAAAGCGCGCCGCCACCGTCGCCGTCGCCACGCCATGCTGGCCAGCCCCGGTCTCCGCGATGATGCGCGTCTTGCCCATGCGCAGGGCGAGCAATATCTGCCCCAGGCAGTTGTTGATCTTGTGCGCGCCAGTGTGGTTCAGGTCTTCGCGCTTCAGATAGATCTTCGCGCCGCCAAAGTGCTGGGTCAGCCGCTCCGCGAAATAGAGCGGATTGGGACGGCCGACATAGTGCTTGAGCAGGCCGTTCAGTTCGGCGTGAAACTTGGGATCGTTCTTCGCTTCCTCGTAAGCCTTCTCCAGCTCGAGCACGAGCGGCATCAGCGTCTCGGCGACAAAGCGTCCGCCATAAGCGCCGAAATGACCGTTCGCATCGGGCCCGGTGCGAAGAGAATTGGGACGATCGTTCATGGTTGCGTCTCTTCCGCGGAATGTGCGCTGCGCGCCGCTTCGACGAATGCGGCGACCCGCGCCAGGTCTTTCACGCCGGGCGCGCTTTCAACGCCGCTGCATACGTCTACACCCGGCGCACCACTTGTCCGAATGGCGCGCGTGACATTTTCCGGCTTGAGGCCTCCGGCGAGCAGCCAAGGACGCGCGACGCTCGCGTTCCGAAGCAATTGCCAGTCAAAAGCCACGCCATGACCGCCGGGCGTCGCGGCGTTCGCCGGTGGCTTGGCATCGAACAGAAACATCTCCGCGACATCGTTATAGGCGGACACATTCGCAAGGTCGGACGCCTCGGCAACGCCGAAAGCTTTGATCGCGGGAATGTGGAAGCGCGAAACCAGATCGCCCACGCGGGCCGGCGTCTCGTGTCCGTGCAACTGAAGAAAATCGGGAGCGACGTCCCGCGCGATCGCGCCGACTTCCTCATCGGAAGGATCAACCACGAGAGCGACGAGCCGAATGCGTCCGCGCAAATGCCGAGCGATGGCCGATGCCCGCTCCAGACCGACATATCTGTGACTGGCGCGCTGGAAGATCAGTCCGGCAAAATCCGCACCCGCGCGCACCGCCGCGTCGGCGGATTCCACGCTGTTTATGCCGCAGATTTTCACCTGGATCGTCATCGCTGGCGCTTATCGCCGCCGCCGCACCCGAAAGCAAGGCGCGGCTGTTTACAGCCTAAATCCAGCCCGTAAGACCTTCGCGTTCATGCGTCGCGCGATAGGACGGCAAGCTCCGCACCCGCTCGACATAGCGCTTGATGTGCGGCCAGTCGGCGGCGTTTTTGGGCATGTTGCGCGACCAGCGCGTCAGCATGCCGGTCAGGAAATCCACCGTCGTCAGATGCGAACCCAGCATGTAGGAACGACCGTCGGACAGCAGCGCGTCCACCCGATCCCAAACCTTCTCGATGCGAATGCGCGCCTGCGCCTTCGTCGCTTCCACATTCTCCGGACCCGCACCTTCCTCGGCATAGAACCAAAGCCGATAGGCGGGCATCAACGTGTTGGCGAGATAGACCATCCATTGCAGATAGGCCGCGCGATCCGCCGCGCCGACGGCGGGCGCGAGCTTCGCGTCGGGATGGCGTTCGGCCAGCATCATCAGAAGTGCGGCAGCCTCGCCATAGGCAACACCATCAATCACCAGCGCCGGCACATGCCCGGTCGGATTGATTTTGAGATATTCCGGTTTCTTCTGATCGCCTTTCTCGAAATCCAGCGACACGAACTCGAACGGCACGCCCAGTTCGAGCAGCATCCAATGCACGCACATGCTCGCGGTGCCGGGCGATCCGTAAAGCTTGTAGGTCACGCAGAAGCCTTGAGTTCGTCGGCGATGGCTTTCGCGGCGGCGCCCGGATCTTTCGCTGCGGCGATCGGCCGTCCTATGACGAGAATATCCGCGCCGGCGGTAACGGCTTCCAACGGCGTCATCACGCGCTTCTGGTCGGCAAGGTCCGCGCCCGCGGGGCGAATGCCCGGCGTCACCAACATGAAATCGCTTCCCAGCGCTTTGCGCAGCGGGCCGATCTCATGCGCGCTGCACACCACGCCGTCGAGACCGGATTTCTTGGCTAGTTCCGCAAGCCGCAGCACCTGATCGCGCGCCGGCTTCTTCTGGCCTACCGCATCGAGGTCGCTGTCTTCGAGACTGGTCAGCACCGTGACGCCAATGATCTTCACGTTCGGATCGACGCCGCGCCCCGCATCGACGGCGGCGCGCAGCATCGCTTCGCCACCAGAGCAATGCACATTGAAGATGGAGGCGCCCAGCTTCGCGAGCGCCTTGGACGCCCCAGCGACCGTGTTGGGAATGTCGTGGAATTTCACATCGGCGAAAACCGGCGCGCCAATCGCCACAATCTGCCGGACCGCGTCGGGTCCCAGCGCGGTGATGAATTCGAGGCCCACTTTGAGGCCGCCGACATGCGGCTGAATGGATTTGGCAATCTCGAGAGCGCGGGGAAGGTCCGGCGTGTCGAGAGCGGCGAAGATCGGGTTTTGGAATCGCGCGGCGCCCATCGAGTGCGCGTCTTAAAGCGCGCCTTCCATGAGGGCAAGTGACGGCGTGTTACAGATGAAGACTAGGGTGCGGCGTGACCATTGCCGTTCAGGCGCTCGCGCAATTCCTTGCCCGTGCGGAAGAACGGTGCGCGTTTTTCATCCACGGACACGGGCTCGCCCGTGCGCGGATTGCGGCCCATGCGTGACGGGCGAACCTTCACGGAAAAAGCACCAAAGCCGCGCAATTCCACGCGATGGCCTTCAGCCAAAGCCTTGGTGATCGCGTCGAGCATCGTGGTCACGATCCGCTCGACGTCGCGGTGATATAGGTGCGGATAGCGTTGCGCCAAACGCGCAACCAATTCTGACTTGATCATCCCTGCCCCCGCGGGCGTCCGAAAAACCGGTTCAGACTCTGCCCTCCCCGGACTGGGTTAACCCTCTCACGGGGTCTTGGGGTCGTCAATTGGAGTCAAGCGAACCAATTGAAGGAAAAGCGCTTTTTTCAAGAAACCGTGGCTTAAATCCCGCAAATTTTACGGAGTCCATGATCGGGGATTGCGATCAGGACGCCTCGGCCGCCAGTGCGCAAAGCTGTGTGAAGGCTTCCGGAAGCACCCAACCTTGGGTTTCAACGATTCGTCCCTGCACCGCGTCCTGGGCCAAAACCTCAGAAAGCGTCTTCTTGCCGATTCGCACTCGCAATGCGCGGGCCGCATGGCCGGTGTGAAAATGGGGATCACCGGTCAGCACGGCCTGTCCAACTTTTGCGGCGTCTTCACGATCTTGCAGCCCCGCCAGAAGATCTTCGTAGGCGCCCGACTTCCGCCCGATGCCCAGAACACCCGACGCCTCATATAGAGCGCCACCGGCAACTCCGATTCCGACCAGAGCGCCGATCGCCGCAAGCAGAGGGCGGCGAGCAACGCTGTCCTTCCAACCCTTGCTCATGAGAACACCCTCTTCAGATGGTCGGCGAGGCGCAGCGTGACCGCGAGCAGATTCATGGTGGGATTGGAGGCGCCGCAGGTCGGGAAGGTAGAACTGCCCGCGACGAACAGATTGCCGATTCCGTGGACTTTCAAATCCGCATCCACAACGCCCTGCTTCGGATCGTTATGCATGCGCGTGGTGCCGACGTGGTGGTTGCCCCAGTCCAAAGTCTCAAGCCAGCTTTCGCGCGCCGAACGATCCAGATGAATCATGCCGGTGCGCGCGACGAGAAGCTGACGGCCTAACTCCTTCATCGTCTGGCGATAGAGCGCGAAATCTTCGTCGCCGATCGACATGTGCAGCCTCAGCCGCGGCATCCCCAATGCATCGCGTTCGCCCGTCAGCGTTAGGCGGCGATCCGGTTCCGGCTTCAACTCCATGCCGCAGCCCAGCGCGTAGGCTTGGGCATTGCTCGCATCGACGCCCAGAGCCGAAGCCGTCGCCGCGACGGCGGCGTTGCCGAAATCGTCGAGATCGACCTTGTTCTCGACCGTTGTGAGCGACCCCATCACATGGCTTGTCCGTTTGAACGCGTCGGTCGGCGCCAGTGTGGCTCGGAAAATCGCACCACCGCCATTTTGATTGTCCGTATAGTAAGGCGCGAGATTGCCGTTGAACACGACAAGCTTGGCCGTCTGACGCGGGATCGGATTGTCCATGAAAAAGCGACCAACAAGATCATTGCCGTTGCCGATGCCCTGTTTCATCACGCCATTGGACGCCAGAAGCAGGCGGACATTCTCGATGCCGCCGGTCGCGAGCACGACATGCTTGGCCTTCACCGCAAACTTGCGGCCGGTGAGCGTAGCGACATCCAGGTGATCGACGCTGTTTGCATCCTGGGCAAGCGCAATATTGGTGACGTTCGCATGCAGCATCGTGGTCAGATGCGGCAGGCGCTTGAGATCGTCGGCGTAGCGTTCGCCGAAATTGGTCGGCAATTCCGATCCGCGCATTTTGCTGAATTGAAACCAGCTCGTGTAAACACCGCCCGCGCCGAGCTTGAGCGGCGCGCCGAACTGGTCGATCCAGGGTTTGGAATTGCTGTCAAAGTCGAACGGACCGGCCTCAACGAGGGATGCAGCGCGCGGATAATAGCGATCAAGCTCCGTCCGCGCGAAAGGCCAGCCGGAATGCGGCACCCATGAGCGCTTTTCGAAATCGCCCTTGTCCAACGGACGGCACCATCCGCCCCAATGGTTCGTGCCACCGCCCAGATAACGCTGACGCGTCGCATTCAGCGGCGTGTAATGCACGCCGGTTTCGGTTCCGTCGTAGAGCGCCTGGGTTTTGTCGTCGAAACTCGTACCGCCGCTTTCCAGCATGAGAATGCGGATAGGCTTTTCCGCGAGCGCAAGCGCCAAGGTTATCCCGGCGGGGCCGCCGCCGATGATTACGAGATCCGTTTCGATCGTGGAGCCCGCGGGAACAGTGCGGGCATCGGAAAACACGCTCAAGACAAGCCTTTCAGCATACGGCGCGGAACGGAAATCCTATCGCCGTGGAGGAAGTTCTGTCTTGTCGGAATTGTCGCGAATAGGCAAGGCGCAGGGAAATGAACCGCTTGTCACCCAAAGAATGCAGCCTCTCTCGCTTCGCAAGCGAGAGCTGGTGGAGCCAAGCGGGATCGAACCGCTGACCTCCTGCATGCCATGCAGGCGCTCTCCCAGCTGAGCTATGGCCCCATACAGTCCGGTCTGGGAACCGGAGAAAAACTCTAGCGTTCGTCCTTTTCGATATCGGCGTCGATGATGCCGCTGACATCGTCGTTCTCGTCTTCTTCTTCCTCGAGGAGGCTGTTGTCTTCCTCTTCGTCATCGCCGAGCTCGTCATCAAGGTCTTCGATGTCGTCCGCGGCGTCTGCGTCGACCACCGACATGCCGGCGCCTTCAGCTTCCGTTTCGGTATCGGGCGTTTCTTCCTCTTCGTCCTCATCGTCCGTGGCGACGATCAGTGGCGCTTCCTCGACCTCGGCCTCTTCTTCGGCTTCTTCGGCCTCGACTTCCTCGTTCTCGTCCTCATCGTCCTCGTCGCGTTCGACGACAGCGGCAGGAGCGGCCGGCTCAGGCGTTCGCGGACGGCGCTGCTTGTACAGCGACTCGGGCTCGAAGCTGAATTCGCACTTCGGGCATTCGATAGGACGTTTCTGAAGGTCGTAAAAACGCGCGCCGCAAGAGGGGCATACACGCTTAATTCCCAGATCAGCCTTGACCAAAGTTACACTTCCCGCGTTCAGTCCGGTTTCGGAGGCCGGGTCGTTTGCCACTTATCGGCCCCCCTGTCAAAGGCCGAAAT
>JANWJQ010000071.1 GCA_025451875.1 Rhizomicrobium sp. | reverse complement strand
GCGTGACGCGGATCGAGCAACTTTGCGCCGATAAAGGTCTTCGGATGACGGAGCAGCGCCGCGTGATCGCGCGTGTTTTGTCGGAAGCCGAGGACCATCCGGATGCCGAAGAACTCTATCGCCGCGCTTCCGCGATCGACCCGCACATCTCCATCGCCACGGTCTATCGCACGGTGAAGCTGTTCGAGGATGCCGGCATCCTGGAGCGCCACGATTTTCGCGATGGTCGCTCGCGCTATGAAGAAGTGCCGGACGCGCATCACGATCATCTCATCGATCTGCAGACGGGCCGCGTGATCGAATTTCGCAACGAAGACATCGAACGCCTGCAGCGCCTCATCGCCGAAGAACTCGGTTTCGAACTCGTCGATCACCGCCTTGAGCTTTATGGGGTGCCGCGCGGAGCCAAGAAGCCGGCGGGTCATTGATTTCGATGGGTTCGCTCCGCGCTGCCTATATTCTGTCGATGTTTATTCTGTCGGCGCTGGTGGTCATTCCCTACCAGTCCTTCGCGCTGCGTTTTAAAACGCTGGGTTACAAGAACATTCCGGAACGTTACCAGCGCTTCCTGTCGCGCCTTTTCGGAATCCGCGTCACGATCATCGGCGAGCCCGTTCAGGATCGCGGTGTGCTGATGGTGTCCAATCACACCTCTTATCTCGACATTCTCGCCTTGGGTGGAATCGCGCGCGTATCTTTCGTCGCCAAGAGCGAAGTGGCATCCTGGCCGCTCTTCGGAACTTTCGCGCGTTTGCAACGCACGGTGTTCGTTGAACGCGAACGTCGCTCGAAGACGGGTGAATCGCGGGATCAGATTCGCGAACGCCTTCTGGAAGGCGATGCGCTCGTTCTGTTTCCGGAAGGCACATCGAACGACGGCAATCGCGTGCTGCCGTTCAAGAGCGCGCTGATGGGCGCGGCAGAATCGCAGGTGGGGACCGATGCGCAAGGCAGGCCGGTCTATGTGCCGGTTCAGCCGGTCTCCATCACCTATGTCGCGCTGCACGGCATTCCGATGGGCCGGGAGAACAGGCCGCTCTATGCCTGGTACGGCGACATGGAACTGGTCGATCATCTCTGGGAAGGGTTGAAGACAGGCCCGGTCGATCTTGTCATCCAGTTCCACGAACCGTTGATGGTGGACCAAGTCGGTGGCCGCAAGAACCTTGCGCGGATCGTCGAGGATCAGATTCGCCAGGGCCAGGCGCTGGCGCTGGCGGGTCTCGCCGGACGGCAGAAGGCAATTCCGGCGCAGCTTCCGGCAGCAGCCGAGTAAGTCTTGTCTAACGCCGGCCCTTCGGCCCATAACGCCACGGCAAACGCCGAAAAAGCCATGAAAAAGCTCTTCATCAAGACCTATGGCTGCCAGATGAACGTCTATGATTCTGCCCGCATGGCGGATCTTCTGACGCCGCTGGGCTATGCGCTGGCCGATACGCCGGACGCGGCCGACATGGTCATCCTCAACACCTGCCATATCCGCGAGCGGGCGGCCGATAAGGTCTATTCCGAACTCGGCAAGCTGCGGGTGATGAAGGAAGAGAAGGCGCAGGCCGGCGGGAAGATGCTGATCGCGGTGGCCGGTTGCGTGGCGCAGGCCGAAGGCGCGGAGATCGTGAAACGGCAGAACGCGGTGGACATCGTCGTCGGCCCACAGAGCTATCATCGTCTGCCTGAACTCATCGCACGTATCAGCCGCGAGAAGGGGCACGCGCTCGACACCGATTTTCCGGTGGAAGAGAAATTCGACAAATTGCCGGAAGAGATCGCGGTCAGTGGACCGACGGCTTTTCTCACCGTGCAGGAAGGTTGCGACAAATTTTGCACCTTCTGCGTGGTGCCCTATACGCGCGGCGCGGAATATTCGCGCCCCGTGGCGCAGATCGAACGCGAAGCGCGCAAGCTTGCCGAACAGGGCGTGCGCGAGATCACGCTGCTCGGGCAGAATGTGAATGCCTATTGCGGCGAAGGCGCGGATGGCGAAGCATGGAGCCTTGCCAAACTCATCCGCAAGCTTGCGGCCATCAGGGGCGTCGACCGCATCCGCTATACGACCAGCCATCCGCGCGACATGGGCGATGATCTGATCGAGGCCCATCGCGATGTCGAAGCGCTGATGCCTTATCTGCATCTGCCGGTGCAGTCCGGTTCGGATCGTATTCTGGATGCGATGAATCGCCAGCATACGCGCGGCGATTATTTCCGGCTCGTTGATCGCATTCGCGCGGCACGGCCCGACATTGCGTTGTCGTCCGATTTCATTGTCGGGTTCCCGGGGGAAACGGACAAGGATTTCGCGGACACGATGGCGCTGGTGCGCGAGGTCGGTTACGCCTCACACTTCTCTTTCAAGTATAGCGCGCGGCCCGGAACGCCTGCGGCAACGCAAAAACAGGTCGCCGAAGAGGTGAAGGTCGCGCGGCTGGACGAGTTGCAGACACTGCTCTTTGCGCAGCAACGCGCCTTCAACAAATCCTGCGAAGGCCGCACGATGGATGTGCTGTTCGAGAAGAAGGGCCGTCAGGCGGGGCAGGCCATTGGCCGCAGCCCATTCCTTCAGCCGGTTCATGCGGACAATGCCGATCATCTTCTGGGGCAGATCGTGTCCGTGAAGATCGAGCAACTGTTTCCGAACAGCCTTTCCGCGCGCGTTCTGAATGCGCCGTGCATGGCTGAGGCGGTCTCTTGAGTTCAAAAGGGAAAAAGCGCGAGCAGTTGACGCTGGAGTTTGCGGACAATGCGCTGTTGCTCGCCATCGGCGGCTCGCAACACCGCAATTTTGTGCATATCGAAAAGAGCTTGAATGTGCGCGTCGATGTGCGCGGCAATCTTGTGTCCATCGAAGGCGCGCCGGAAGCGCGCGAGCGCGCCGCCGCGGTCTTGTGTTCTCTCTATGCACGCGCTGAAACCGGGGACAGCGTCAGCGCCGCCGAGATCGACTCGGAAATTCGCTTTGCCACGCAGGAGCGCGACGACAAACCCGCGCGCGATTTCGGTCAGCCTTCCATCAAGACGGCGACGTCGCGCGTCATCCGCGCACGTTCGCCGGCGCAGGCGGCTTACCTCGATCTCATGCGTACGCATCCCTTGGTGTTCGGCATCGGGCCCGCCGGGACGGGCAAGACGTATCTCGCCGCCGCTTACGGCGCGCATCTGCTTTATGAGCGCAAAGTCGAGCGCCTTGTCCTGTCGCGTCCGGCGATGGAAGCCGGCGAACGGCTCGGCTTTCTGCCCGGCGATCTGAAAGAGAAGATCGACCCCTATCTGCGACCGCTCTACGACGCGTTGTTCGACACCATCGGCGACAAGGCGACGCGCATGATGGAAACCGGCGTGATCGAAGTGGCGCCGCTTGCCTTCATGCGTGGCCGCACCTTGGCCAATGCATTCGTCATCCTGGACGAAGCGCAGAACTGCACCTCTGCGCAGATGAAGATGTTTCTGACGCGCCTCGGCGAAGATTCGCGGATGGTGGTGACCGGAGACGCTTCGCAAAGCGATCTGCCGGGCGGTCGCGCCGAGGGCCTCAACGAGGCGTTGACGATCCTTTCCGGTGTTGAAGGCGTTGCAACGGCGCGGTTCTCGGACAAGGACGTGGTCCGCCATCCGCTCGTCGGTCGCATCGTGCGCGCCTATGATGGGCAGGCGCGGGGCGGCGAATTGCCGGCGCGCTATCGCAAGGATGTGAGCGGCGAATGACACGCCGCGCCGTTCGCGACATCGAAATCGTTGTCGAAGATCCGAAATGGAAAAAAGTCTCGGCGCCGGTTCGCGCGCGCATGAAGCGCGCCGCCTTGCGTGCGCTGGAACATGAAAAGGCGAAAGGCGCGCTGACCATCCTTCTCAGCAGCGATGCGAAGCTGAAAGAGTTGAACGGCGTTTTCCGCGGGAAGAAGAAGCCAACCAATGTCTTGTCGTTCCCGGCGGAGGCGAATGCGGAACGTTATTTGGGCGATGTCGCCATCGCCCACGGCGTGGTCAGGCGCGAGGCGGACGAATCGGGCAAGCGCTTTGCCGATCATCTGGTTCATCTCGCCGTCCATGGCGTGCTGCATCTTCTGGGGCACGATCACGAAAAGCCCAAGGAAACGGCAAGGATGGAAGGGCTGGAGCGTGAGATTCTTGCTGAATTCGGCATCGCCGATCCCTATGCTGTGAACCGCACTCCTTCCCGCAGGACACCCGCGAACTGGCATGGCTGATTCCGCTTCATCGTCCGACCGTCCATCCCTGTTTCGCCGTCTCGCGCAGCTTCTGGGTGGCGATCAGGATGCAAATGCCATGCGCGAAAGCCTCGAAGAGGTGATCGAGGAAAGCGAACGCGAAAGCGCGCAGCTCTCGCCGCAGGAGCGCACCATGCTCTCCAACCTGCTGCGCTTTGGCGAGATCAAGGTCGGCGACGTCATGGTGCCGCGGGCGGATATTGTGGCGGTCGAGGAATCCACCTCATTCCGCGATCTCATCGCGCGCTTTCGCGAGGCGCAGCATTCGCGCATCCCGATCTATCGTGAGACATTGGACGATCCGATCGGCGTCATACATGTCAAGGATGTGCTGGGGCTGATCGAGCGCGCGCCCGACGGTGTCTTGCGCTGGCCCGAAGTGCCGATTGCGTCACTCAAGCGCGACGTGGAGGTCGTTCCGCCTTCCATGCCGGCGCGCGATCTGTTGTTGCGTATGCAACGCTCGCACAGCCATCTTGCACTGGTGATCGACGAATATGGCGGCACGGACGGGCTCGTCTCGATCGAAGATCTCGTTGAGCAAATTGTCGGCGACATCGATGATGAGCATGACACCGATGACTCGCCGCGCGTGAAGCCCGTCGCCGGTGGTGCATTCGAAGCCGACGCACGCATGTCGCTGGAGGACTTCCGCGATCAGACCGGAATCAATCTGAAGACGCCCGATCCCGATGCGGAAGTCGATACGCTTGCCGGGCTCGTGGTGGCGCTGATGGGCCGCTTGCCGCAGCGTGGCGAGATCGTGACCGATCCGTCCGGTGTGCAGTTTGAAATCCTTGAAGCCGATCCGCGCCGCGTGCGCCGGGTGAAGCTGAAGCCGCCGCCGAAGTCGGCGAAGACGCGCGGTTGATGGCGCAAATTCTCGATGCCTGCGGCACATTCGTTCGCAGCCTCACGGGCTGGCAGCGATTTCTTTTCGCATTCGGGGCGGGGGGGCTTTCGGCGCTGTCCTTTGCGCCTTTCGGCCTATGGCCGTTGCTTCTGCTCGGCTTTGCCGCGCTGACATTGTTGATGGACGGCGCGGTGACGCATCCACGTCCGATCCGGAGCGCGGCAGTTGCCGGATGGGCGTTCGGCTTCGGGCAGTTTCTCGTCGGGCTCTACTGGGTCGGTTACGCGTTTCTCGTCGATAGTGCCGATCATCTCTGGCAGCTCCCCTTCATTGCGCTCATTCTTCCGGGCGGTCTGGCACTGTTCATCGCGCTGGCGGCGGCCGTGTCAGCCTATTTTTGGCGCGAAGGTTGGCCGCGAATTTTCATTCTCACCGCCTGTTATGCGGCCGCGGAATGGATTCGCGGCAATATCTTCACCGGCTTTCCCTGGAACCTTCCGGGCTATGGCTGGGATGCTTCGCTCGCGGTTTTACAGTGCGTGTCGGCGATCGGCGTCTATGGCTTGTCGCTTTTAACCATTCTGTTCGGCGCATCACTCGCGCTCCTGCTCGCGCCGTCGCGCGTGAAGGAGTGGCCGGTACCGGCGGCGCTCACGCTTCTCTTCGTTCTGATCTGGACCGGGGGCGCCGCGCGCCTGAATGCGCCCGTACCGGATGTTTCGGGTGTCCGTCTGCGGCTGGTGCAGCCGAACGTTCCCCAGCGGGACAAGTACGCGCTGGAACTGCGCACACAGCATTGGCGCGAATTGATGGATTTGAGTCTGGCGAAGAACGGACCGGCGCCGACGCACATCATCTGGCCGGAAGCCGCGCCGCCCTTTCTTCTCGCACGCGAAGGGCAGGCGCTTGACGATGTGGCGATCCTGACCGGCACCAACCGCGTTCTACTGACGGGCGCCGCGCGGGTTGAAGTTTCGCCCGGGCAGGAACCCACCTTCTTCAACAGCTTCTTCATCTTCGCCCATGGTGGCCGGCTCATCGCCACTTACGACAAATTTCATCTCGTGCCGTTCGGCGAATATGTGCCGTCCTTTCTGAAGAAGCTCGGTCTTTCCAATGTCGTGAATATTCCCGGCAGCTTCGGTTTCGGCAGCGGGCCGCAAACTTTTTCCATTCCCGGCGCGCCGCCTGTCGGTCCGCTCATCTGCTACGAGATTTTGTTCCCCGGCGAGGTGACGGCGAAGAACCGGCCGCAATGGTTCGTGAACGTCACCGATGACTCGTGGTTCGGTCCGCCGTCATCTGCGGGTCCCTATCAACATCTTTTGATCGCGCGTGTGCGCGCCATCGAGGAAGGCCTGCCGGTCGCGCGCGCAGCCAATACCGGCGTTTCCGCCGTGATCGATCCGATGGGCCGCATCGTGAAAGAACTCGGCAGCGGAAAAGCCGGCGTGGTGGATTCTGCGCTTCCATCCGCGTTGCCCGAAACTTTCTTCGCGCATTGGGGCGAAATTGCGTTCCTCCTTATGCTGATTTTGTCCGTCGGCGCAGGATTGTTATGGCCCGCTGCAACTTCCGGACGCCAAGCCCGTTAGACTCAATGGGCGCTTTTCACGCGCCCTTGAACGGGGCTAAAGTCCCATTGGTAAACGGAAATTTGCGTCAGAGTGATCGTGCCAAAGAAGCAGGCCAGCCCTATCGATGTTCAAGTCGGAACGCGTGTCCGGTTGCGGCGCATGCTGATCGGCATGAGCCAGGAAAAGCTTGGCGAGATGCTCGGTCTCACTTTTCAACAGGTTCAGAAGTACGAAAAAGGCGTGAACCGTATCGGCGCCGGCCGTCTTTTTCAGGTGGCGCATATTCTGGGCGTGCCGATCAATTATTTTTATGAAGGCGTCAGCGGCGTGACCGACGGCGCGCCGGGATTTGCCGATCCGGGGGTTTCATCGCCGCCGGTGATGGAATTTCTATCGAGTGGCGAAGGCCTTCATCTCAGCCTGGCTTTCATGAAGATCAAGGACCCAAAAGTGCGCAAGCGCGTGCTGGATCTTGTGAAGAGCCTGTCTGATGGCGAAGAGCCCCAAGAATAGTCGGCGCAATAGTCAGCCGCGCGATTTCTTTTCTTCGATACCCGACCGGCTGGTGCGCGCTTCGAGCGCTTTATACGCTTCCTCCGGCGTAACGCCGCAGGCCGCCCACAACACCAGCAGGTGATAGAGCAGATCCGCCGATTCCGCGATCAGGCTTTCCTTGTCCTGTCCCACGGCGGCGAGCGCGGTTTCCACGCCTTCCTCGCCCAGCTTCTTGGCGATCTTGAGCTTGCCCTGATGGAAGAGTTTCGCGGTGTAGGACGAGGCTGGGTCGGCGTCCTTGCGCGACTGGATCACCTCAAAAAGCCGGTCGATCGTGTGCGTGTAATCCATGCCGTGCTCCAGCCGCCTTCCGCTGACGACAGAACGCGACGCTCTGTCGCCGCTGTCAAGTACACACACCGGACGGATGTGGTATCGTATTGGGGGCGCCGCATCGGGGGATGTCATGCGATTTGGTCTGTCTGTCTGCACCGCATTGTTGCTGCTGAGCATGCGCGATGGCGCTCTGGCCGACGCTGCGCCGCCGGACCCAACCGTTCCTCCCCAGGAGTCCGATGGCATCGACTGGACATTCGTCCCGCGCATAAGCATCACGGCGGGCATCGGTTATATGACCGATAGCGCCCGCGAGATGGTCTACGACACACCGAGCGGGGACCGCGTCAGCCAGCTGAATTGGAGAATTCAGAACGCCCTCGTCTTGCGCGGCACGGCGACACTTCACCTGACAGACTGGCTGAGTGCGTCGCTCGGCGGCTGGACGAAGATCGATTCCAACAATCTGATGGACGACTACGATTGGCTTGTCCCGCCTTACACGCAGTGGAGCGACCACTCCCATCATCCGGACACGCAGCTCAACAAGGCGAACCAGGGCGATTTGAGTCTGGCCGCGCGCCTTTACAATGAGGACGGCTGGTCGCTGAGCGCCACGGCGGGTTATCAGTGGACGGGATTCAAATGGTCGGCCTATGGCGGCCATTACGTCTATTCGGTCTTCGGCTTTCGCGACTATGTCGGCGATTTTACGCCGGGCGAGCTTGGCATCACCTACTCGCAGACCTTCAAGGCACCTTATATCGGTGTCGCGGGTACCTATGATCTTGATGAAGATTGGCAGTTTTCCGCGGCTCTTCGCGGCAGCCCCTGGGTCGTTGCCGCGTCCGATATCGACCATCACGTGTTGCGCGATCTCATATTCCACGACACATCGAACAAATCGCGCATGATCGCGGTTTCCGCGGGCGCGGCTTACAACATCAACGAACGGGCGCAGATTGGCGCGACGGTCGAGTATCAGGCTTATACGCTGGGCAAGGGGCCGACGCGCATGCTCGATCAGACGACCGGAACCTTGTCCGTGTTTTCGGGCGATGCATCCGGCATCAGCAACAGCACGCTGACGGCAATGCTGAACATCACTTACCGGTTCGAACCCTGAAGTCGGATCAGTTTACGCCGGGTTCGAGCAACCGGCGCGCGATCACCTGTGCCTGAATTTCCGCCGCGCCCTCGAAGATGTTGAGGATGCGCGCGTCGCACAACACGCGGCTGATCTCGAACTCCAGCGCGAAACCGTTGCCGCCATGGATCTGCAGCGCGTTGTCCGCCGCCGCCCAGGCCACGCGCGCGCCCAGAAGCTTGGCCATGCCGGCTTCCAGATCGCAGCGGCGGCCTTCGTCTTTCTCGAAGGCGGCGTGATAGGCGATCTGCCGCGCCACCGCGATTTCCACCGCCATCATCGCCAGCTTGTCGCTGACGCGCGGGAATTCAAAGATCGGCTTGCCGAATTGCTGGCGGTCCAGCGCGTATTGCAGCCCCAGATCGAGCGCACGCTGCGCCACGCCGATCGCGCGCGCCGCCGTCTGGATGCGCGCGGATTCGAAGGTTTGCATCAGCTGCTTGAAGCCCTGGCCTTCTTCGGTGCCGAGCAGGTTCTTCGCCGGCACCTCAAAGCCATCGAAGCCGATCTCATATTCCTTCATGCCGCGATAGCCGAGCACCTGGATTTCGCCACCGGTCATGCCCTTGGCCGGGAAGATTTCCGTCTCCGTGCCGCGCGGCTTTTCGGCGAGCAACATGGAGAGCCCGCGATAGCCCTTCTGATCCGGAAGGGTGCGCACCAGCAGCGTCATCATGTCGGCGCGCGCGGCATGGGTGATCCAGGTCTTGTTGCCATAAATCTTGAAGACATCGCCTTCGCGCATGCCGCGCGTTTTCAATTCCGCGACGTCGGAGCCGCCGGCCGGTTCGGTGAACACGGCGGTGGGCAAAATCTCTCCGCTGGCGATCTTCGGCAGCCAATACTGTTTCTGTTCATCGGTGCCGCCGGTGAGGATCAACTCACAAGCGATTTCGGAACGGGTGGCGAGCGAGCCGACGCCGATATAGCCGCGGGACAATTCCTCGGAGACGACGCACATCGCCGTCTTGGAAAGGCCGGAGCCGCCGAATTCTTCCGGCAGGCTAAGGCCAAACACGCCAAGCTCGGACAGTTCGCTGATCACCTGCAGCGGGATCAACTCGTCCTTCAAATGCCACTGATGCGCGAAGGGCGTCACCTTATCCTGTGCGAAGCGGTAGAATTGCTCGCGCACCATGCCCATCGTTTCGTCGAGGCCCGGCTCGCCATAGAACATTGCGCCTGCATGCGTGCGCAGATAGTCGGCGATGCCGTCGCGAACCTCGCGGCTGGTCCCGATCCGCGTCAACTCATCCACATCCGCGTTCCAGAATTCGCCGATATGCTCGTTGCTGACGCCCATATTGTAGGGCCGTGCGATTTCGCCCTGGCTCATCGCAACGCCGCCGGCGAGCTGCGCCAGATATTCACCGAATGCTGCCTGCAGGATCAGGCTTTCGATTTCACCGAAGCGCTTTTCGCCTTCGAGCTTGCGCGCCCAGCGCGCCATCTGTCTCAGGGCTTCGACATAGGTCGCATACCAGGCGAAGGCGTGAACCGCGCGCTGTTCGCGGTCGATCGCTTTTGCATCGAGTTTGCCCCCCGTGGTGACTTTCGCGGCGACGGCAGTGCGCGCGACCGTGAGCAGCTTTTCGGCAGCCAGAACGGCGGAGTCGCAACGGACAAGAAGATCGGAAGTATCGGTCATGGTTTTCGCTTGCAGTCTTTCGTCAAATTAAACGGATATTTTGCACCGCACCATGCGGCGCTGTGATCGTGTACCGGCGGAAACCCTTGAGTTCTCGCCGTTCGGCGCCAACTATCCGGGCGGTTTCTTTCGGGGGGCGATCGATGAACCGGCTTTCCAGCTTCGTTTGTATTGCGGCGATGATTATCGGCATTCCGGCATTCGCCGCGGCCGATCTTTCGCCCGCGGACAAGAAAGCGATGCATGACTACACCCTGTCGATGCCCAAGGTGCAGGCCATGGGTGCGGCGCTGGATGATTTCCACAAAATGGCCAAGGCCGATCCGTCGCTCGAAAAGCAGGCGCATAATGTCGGCGACACCAGCCAGTCGATCGCGGAGTTGGAAGCGAAGATCGCCGCCAATCCGAAGATGATGGCGGTCTATCGCGCGCATGGGCTCTCGCCGGCCGATGCCGTGCTCATGCCATTCGTGCTGATGTATGCGGGCATGATCGTTGAATATCCTTCGGCGGGCGCCAAGCTTTCGGATGAGACCTCGCCGCAGCAGGTCGCCTTCTTCAAACAGAACGAGAAGGCGCTGAAAGCAACGAACTGGCTCTATCCGAAGAACTAGGTCTTCTGCGCTTCCAGCACGTCCTCGAACGTCCGCATGCCGGGGCGTTGCGCGTTCACGAGAACGGCCATGTTGCCGGGCAGGTGTTCGTTCTTCCACATCTTGGTGTGGGCGCGCGGGATGTCGGCCCAGGGGAAGACTTCGGACATGCACGGATCGAGGCGGCGCTCCACCATCAACCGGTTGGCCTGCGAAGCCTGCATCAGGTTCGCGAAATGCGAGCCCTGGATGCGCTTCTGGCGCATCCAAACATAGCGGGCATCGAAGGTGATGTTGTAACCGGTGGTGCCGGCGCAGAACACGACCATGCCGCCGCGTTTCACCACGAGGCATGACACCGGGAAGGTGCTTTCGCCCGGATGCTCGAACACCATGTCCACATCGGTGCCCTTGCCGGTGATGTCCCAGATCGCCTTGCCGAATTTGCGCGCCTCCTTCGTCCACGCATCATATTCCGGCGTGCCGACCTGTGGCATCTGTCCCCAGCAGTTGAAATCCTTGCGATTGAGAACGCCCTTGGCGCCGAGTGACAACACGAAGTCGCGCTTGCTTTCATCGCTGATCACACCAATCGCGTTTGCGCCTGAGACGGCGCAAAGCTGAACCGCGAACGATCCCAAACCGCCGGACGCACCCCAGATGAGCACGTTATGTCCGGGACGCAGAATATGCGGGCGATGGCCGAAGAACATGCGATAGGTCGTGGCGAGCGTCAGCGTGTAACAGGCCGACTCTTCCCAGGTGAGATGGCGCGGGCGCGGCATGAGCTGGCGGTCCTGCACGCGACAGAACTGTGCGAACGATCCGTCCGGCGTCTCGTAACCCCAGATGCGTTGCGATGGCGAGAACATCGGATCGCCGCCATTGCATTCTTCGTCGTCACCATCGTCCTGATTGCAATGCACGACGACTTCATCGCCGACTTTCCAGCGCGTGACCTTCGAGCCCACGGCCCACACGATTCCGGACGCGTCGGAGCCTGCGATGTGATAGGGGTTTTTGTGCGCGTCGATGGGCGAGATTGGGGTGCCGAGGCCCGCCCACACGCCGTTGTAATTCACGCCGGCCGCCATCACGAGAATGAGCACGTCGTGGGAGTCGAGACTCCATGTCGGCACGACTTCCATCTGAAAGGACTTTTCCGGCTCGCCATGGCGTTCCTTGCGGATCGTCCAGGCGTACATGTTCTTGGGAACATGACCCATCGGCGGAATCTCGCCGATCTCATAAAGATCCTTGTAGACGTCCAGCTGCGGCTTGGTCTCGACGGCGGCCATGAACCCTAGCTCCTCATTTCCCTGTCAGAACGCGCTTGTGCCCGCGCGGTGGCGGAGTAGGCCCAGACTTTTGCTGCGTTGCAACAGAAAAGTTGGTATGTGCCTGTGGATGCCGGGTTTTGCGCAACAATGTTGCGCGCACTTTTAGCCGGAACGGCTGCGAAAGCGCGGCTTTCGCCCCTTGCCGCTGGCCTTCGCCACGATCTCCTTCACCTTCACGGACTGGCGAAGGGAAAGCGACGAATTGAGCGGCCCTTTCTCGGGATCGCCGAAGGCCCGGCCATAGGTCTCAAGGCGTTGTTCGACCGAGCCTAGGAATTCGCCTTCCCATTCCGACAACTTCACGCCGGATGTTTCCGCGATCTTCTTCGCTTTGCGCAGGGCTTTCAGCGCGACGCGCTTGGCATGCTTGCGCTCGGCCTCGCGCATCTGTTGCGGCGTCTTTCGCTTCGGCGGTTTTCCAAACGACATGGATCAGTGCGCGACGTGCGGATCCTTTTCGCCGGTTTTCATCGCCAGCGGAATGGTGTCGATGGCAACGGGGCAGGTGAAGTGCCTGGAGCGTGCGCAATTGGGGTTGTAGGCGTCATTGAAATCTATCGTGATCGCCTTGGGCGGATAAGCGCCGAAATTTTCGATATCGACATAGCGGCCCGCGCCGTAAGCGCCTTTGCCCGTCAGATCATCCGTGAAGAACGCCGACATGGTGGTGATCTTTTTCGGATCGTTGTCGCCGGAATAGAAAGGCAATGTGATGTCCTTGCCCTGCAGCGCAAAGCTCGCTTCGCCGACGAGATAGAACTGCTTATCCGTGCCGCGCGAAGTGCGGAACACATGTGCCGGGCGCTTCGGATCGGGCTTGAAACTCGCCGTCACGCGATAAGCGGGATCGTAAGGGAAATAGGAGACGCCTTTGAAGTTCAGCGCATCGGGATTTTTCTGATTAAAGACGAAGATGCGCCAACCCATCACGCCGGCATCCACCTGTGTCGGCTGACCTTCGACATCGACATCCTTGTCGATGGGAATGCTCTTCATCAGCGTGGCGGGGTCGATGCTCTTGCCGTTCTTCGTCGCCGAGATCTTTCCGCCATGCAGCGCGACAGTTAGAACACCGGACGCTTTGGGATCGTGGCTCCAATGATAGGAGCCGGGCTTGCCGGCCGTGCCCTGAAGGACTGCGCTGTCGCCATCGTGCAGATAGGCGGAATCCTGAATCTTGAGGATGGCATGCGGGGTTTTGGCCCAATCCTTGTTGGCGTCGGCAACGCCGGCCTTCCACGCATCTTCGGGTGTCTGCGCAGCGAAAGCGCTCGGACCGGCAAGGAGGGTAAGGGCGGCGAAAACTACGGCGATTTTCATGCGGAAATCTCAAACGAAGCAGCGCCGTCAGACTAGCACCTCCACCAACGATGTTGCACTGCAGCGCGCCTGACCCCTTAATGCGCGCATGAGTGAGCGCGACAAACCCTGGATCTTCCGCACCTATGCGGGCCATTCGAGTGCGAAAGCCTCGAACGCGCTCTATCGCACCAACCTCGCCAAGGGGCAGACGGGCCTGTCTGTCGCTTTCGATTTGCCCACGCAGACCGGTTACGACAGCGACGATGCGCTGGCGAAAGGCGAAGTCGGCAAGGTCGGCGTGCCGATCTCCCATCTGGGCGACATGCGCGCTCTGTTCGATGGCATCCCGCTCGACAAGATGAACACCTCAATGACGATCAACGCGCCCGCAGCGTGGTTGCTCGCGCTTTACGTCGCCGTGGCGGACGAGCAGGGCGCGCCGCGCGCCGCGCTCACCGGCACAACGCAGAATGACATCATCAAGGAATATCTTGCGCGCGGGACCTACATCTTCCCGCCCAAGCCCGCGTTGCGTCTGACGACGGACACCATCGCGTTCACCACGGCCGAACTGCCGAAATGGAATCCGATCAATCTCTGTTCCTATCATTTGCAGGAAGCGGGCGCGGACGCGGTGGAGGAAGCGGCGTTTGCACTCGCCGCAGCGATTTCGGTTCTGGATGCCTGCAAGGCACGCGGCGCAATTCCGGAAAGCGAATTTCCCAAGGCCGTGGGGCGCATCTCTTTCTTCGTGAACTCCGGCGTGAAGTTCATCACCGAGATCTGCAAGCTGCGCGCGATGGGCAAGGTCTGGGACGAGATCACGAAGGATCGGTACGG
>JANWJQ010000070.1 GCA_025451875.1 Rhizomicrobium sp. | reverse complement strand
ACGGCATCACCATTCCTTATGACAAGCTGCTGATCGCGACGGGTTCGCGCGTGCGCCAGATCAAATGCCCCGGCGCGGATCTGCCCGGCGTGTTCTATCTGCGTAGCATCGCGGACGTGGACAAGCTGCGGCCCGCTTTCGAAAACGCCAAGAACGTCGCCATCGTCGGCGGCGGCTATATCGGGCTCGAAGTCGGCGCAGTGGCGCGCAAATACAATCTCAATGTCACCGTGTTCGAAGCAATGGAGCGCGTGATGCAGCGCGCCGTCTCCAAGCCGATCTCCGATTTCTACGACAAGACGCACCGTGATGCGGGCGTGAATATAATGCTCAACACCGGTGTCGAAGCCTTCGAAGGCAGCGGCAAGCTGGAAGCGATCCGCGCGGGCGGCAAATCCTATCCCACCGACATCGCCGTGGTCGGCATCGGCATACTGCCGAACGACACGCTGGCGAAAGAGGCAGGGCTGACGGTGGGTGACGGCATCCATGTCGATCCGCATTGCCAGACGTCCGATCCGAATATCTGGGCGGCGGGCGATTGCACGCGCCATCACGGGCGCGACGGCAATCACATCCGGCTGGAATGCGTGCAGAACGCCATCGACCAGGCGAAATTTGCGGCGCTCTCCATGATGGGGAGGCCCACACCTTATAAGGAGGTGCCGTGGTTCTGGTCCGACCAGTACGACCTGAAGCTGCAGATCGCCGGGCTGGCCTGGCCGACGGACAGCCTGGTCGTCCGTGGTGACCCGGCGTCACGAAAATTCGCCGTGTTTCACCTGAGAAATGGGGCGGTTGCGGCGGTGGAGGCGGTGAACGCCGCCCCGGAATATATTGTCGGGCGCAAGCTTATTGCCGAAGGCGCGCATGTCGCGCCGGAAAGGCTTGCGGACCTGACCGTACCTATGAAAAACATAACACAATAAGCTGACGCCAGCGTCACCATTCCAGGAAACGACTATGCCCAAGATCAAATACATCGAGGACAACGGCAAAGAGCACGAGGCCGAGGTGCCGAACGGCTGGTCGGTGATGGAAGGGGCGGTGAAGAACCTGATCCCCGGCATCGATGCGGATTGCGGCGGCGCCTGCGCCTGCGCGACCTGCCACGTCTATGTCGATCCGGCGTGGGCGGACAAGGTGGGCGAGAAGTCCGACATGGAAGAGACCATGCTCGACTTCGCGCAGGAGCTTCAGCCGACCTCGCGCCTGTCGTGCCAGATCAAGGTGTCGCCGGAACTGGACGGGCTCGTCGTGAAGATGCCCAAAAGCCAGCACTAGGTGATCTGGCAACGGCATCATACGATTGCGGCGATCATCGCGATTGTCATAGCGCTCGCGTTTCTAATGCTCTTCGCGCCGTCGCTCGGATGGATCACGCGCTAGCGCGTTGTTTCAATTCGGGAAGATAAATCACTGGACGCAGAAGTTGTGCTGCGCGAGCATTCCTCGAAATTTTCGGGGGATTTCATGCTGCGCATTTCCATTATCGCATTGGGGATTTTCGCGTTCGCTGTACCGGCGATGGCGATAGAACCGTTTCCGGCGAGCTTCAAAACCGAAGACATCAAGACCAACGGCACGACGTTGCATGTGCGCGTCGGCGGCACGGGACCGGCGGTGGTTTTCCTGCATGGTTTCGGCGACACGGGCGACATGTGGGCGCCGGTCGCAGCCGAACTTGTAAAAAATCATACCGTTGTGGTGCCGGACCTGCGCGGCATGGGGCTCTCGGCGCATCCCGACACCGGCTACACCAAGAAAAACGAGGCGGTGGATATCGCGGGCGTGATGGACGCGCTCAAGATTCAGAAAGCCGATCTCGTCACGCACGATATCGGCAATATGGTGGGCTATGCGCTGGCCGCGCAATATCCCAGGCGCATCACCAAATGGGTCGCGATCGACGCGCCGCTGCCGGGCATCGGGCAGATCTGGCAGGACCAGCTCGTCAATCCGAAGACCTGGCACTTCAATTTCTACGGGCCGGATGAAGAGCGTCTCGTCGCGGGCCGCGAGCGCATCTTCCTCGATCGTTTCTACAACGAGCTTTCCGCGCATCCCGAACGCATCGACGAAGCGACGCGCGTGCATTACGCGGCGATCTACGGCAAGCCGCACGCGATGCATGACGCGTTCGAACAGTTCAAGGCCTTCCCGCAGGACGGCGTGGACAACCGGGCCATGCTCGCCAAGGGCGGCAAGCTGACCATGCCCGTCTATGCGCTAGGCGCGGCGAAATCCTACGGTCTCAAGATGAAAGAGGATTTGGATCAGGTCGCGACCAATGTGAAAGGCGGCGTGGTGCCGGACTCCGGTCACTGGATCATGGAAGAGAACCCGGAAGCGACCACGAAGCTCATCGTCGATTTCTTATCGAAGTAGCCTGCGCGTATTTCTCAAAACCAATGGAGCAAACATCATGGCCAAAGACGATATGACTGCCGCCTCCCGCCGCGCCTTGCTTGCGGGCAGCATGGGTATTGCCGCCGCCGCTGCTGCGATGGGTTCCGCTGAAGCTGCGCCAAAGAAGACCGCTGCACCGATGGCTGCGAAATCCCTGCGTCAGCAGAGCGGTTACGTCACCACGACGGATGGCGTCGAGATTTTCTACAAGGACTGGGGCTCGGGTCAGCCCATCGTGTTCAGCCACGGCTGGCCGTTGTCGGCGGACGATTGGGATCCGCAGATGATGTTCTTTGTGCAGCACGGCTACCGCGTGATCGCGCATGACCGGCGCGGGCATGGGCGCTCCACGCAGACCGATACCGGCAATGACATGGACCATTATGCCGCCGACCTTGCGGCGCTGACGGCGCATCTGGATCTCAAAAATGCGATCCATGTCGGCCATTCCACTGGCGGCGGCGAAGTGGTGCATTACATCGCGCGCCATCAGGAGCGCGTCGCCCGCGGCTGCATCATCAGTGCGGTGCCGCCGGTCATGGTGAAGTCGGCGAGCAACCCCGAGGGAACGCCCCTGGAAGCGTTCGAGCCCTATCGCCAGCAGACGGCGTTCAACCGCCCGCAATTCTATCTCGATGTGCCGTCGGGGCCGTTCTACGGCTTCAACCGTCCCGGCGTGAAAACCATTCCGGGCCTTGTCCAGAACTGGTGGCGCCAGGGCATGATGGGTGGCGTCAAGGCGCAGGTCGATTGCGTGAAGGCATTCTCGGAAACCGATTTCACCGAGGATCTCAAGAAGATCACGGTGCCGGTGCTGGTGATGCACAGCAAGGACGATCAGGTTGTGCCTTATGCCGACTCCGGTCCGAAGTCCGCCGCGCTGCTGAAGAACGGCACGCTGAAAACCTATGAGAACTACCCGCACGGCATGATCACGACGCAGGCGGATGTCATCAACGCCGATCTGCTGGCCTGGTTGCAAAGCTGAATTTCGGTGAGTTCAGGAGAGCGGACGCGACACTGTCGCGTCCGCTTTTTTGCGTCCGCTCGGCGTTGACGATCTGTCCGCGAATTTGCCAAGTAGCAGGGAGTAGAGCAATCGGGGGAAACGGCGATGGCGGACGTGAAAACCGAAGCTCCACCTTCGAGCCGCGCCGCCTATATGTGGCTCGTCTTGGCTGTGGGCGCACTGGCGCTGATTTCCTATGGCGTTGGCGACGAGATCATCCGCCGGTTGGGCGCGATCGAGGACGCACCGACGGCACCGGTGCTGGCGTCGCTGGTGCTGTTCGGATTTTGCAGCTTTGCCAGCTTCTACGCGACGCGGCACACGCCGATCCCGTCCTTCGTGGTCGCCATCGCGCTTGGCATTGCGGGCCACACGCTGTTCGCGCCGATTGTCGCCAACCAGACCATGCTCGCATCGCTGGTAACGGTGAGCGCGGCGATCATCCTGTTCGGCGGCGGGCTGGAGATGCCGCTGCGTGATTTCCTGCGCCTGCTGGTGAAGATATTGCTGCTCGCCGTGCCGGGCGTGCTGGTCACGGGCTTCGCGCTATCGTGGACGATTGGCGCAACGGCGCCGGCGCTCGGCTTTGTCGTGCCGGGTGCGGTGGTTATTCTGCTGGGTGCGATCCTGGCGTCCACCGATCCGGCGGCAATCATTCCGTTGCTGGAGCATCTGCGCTTCAAGCGCCGCGCGGCGAAGGACATCGTCATCGCGGAAAGCGCGCTGAACGATGTTGTGGGTACGCTTCTTACGTCCGCATTCCTGAAACTTCCGCTTGCCGCGGTCACGCTCGTGGCGGCTTATCGAAGCCTTGCTTCGGAAGAGACCTTGCGGTTCCTCGGCGTTCAGTCGGGATACGGCCTGCTGTTCGGCTTTGCCGGCTATGCGCTGCTTTGGCTGTTGGCACGCATGAAGCGCAATCATCCGGCAACCTATGGCGCCGATCAGGTCTATTTCCTGGTGACGCCGGTGATCGCGTTTCTGGGGGCGTCTGTGTTCGGCGGCAGCGGGTTCCTTGCCGCGTTCATCGCCGGACTTTTGTTTCACGCCGAAGAGCACATGAAGCAGGTGGAGCGCTTCTTCTTTCATGTCATCGACGGCGTGGCCAAGCCCGTGATCTTCCTGCTGCTGGGCGCGTTGGTGAATCTCAACGCGCTGGCCGCCTATGCGCCGGAAGGCATCGCGGTGGCGCTGATATTCATGTTCGTCCTGCGCCCGGCGATGGTTTTCCTGATGCTGGGGCCATACACGCTCCTGCGGTCGGAGCGCGGCCTCAGCGTGAAGGAACTATTATTCATTTCCTTCGTGCGCGAGACCGGCGCGATTCCCGCTGTGCTGCTGGTGACGGCAGTGGCGCGGGTGACGACGCCGGTGAACGGCCTCGTCGAGATCGGCATGTGGGTGATCCTGCTGACGCTGATCCTTGCGCCGCCTTTAACGCCGTGGATGGCGCGCAAGCTCGGCGTGGCGGAGTAGCGTTACATCGCGTCGGCTTTTTCCCGGCCGAAGAGGTGCTTGAAGAAGCTCGACAGACCGTGGCGCTTTTTCTTGCGGTCGATGTCGGCCTGGCTGCGCACCCAGGCGATCTGCACGACGCGGCGCTCGCCGACGAAGGGCGTGTGTCCGTGCCAGCTGTGATCGGCGCGTTTGAAAGCGACAAAGGCGCCGGTTTCCGGTGAGGCTTCTGCGACGTAATCGCTGAAGTCGTGATCGTTCTTGAGCACGCGAAAACGGCCTTCCGGCGAGTCCCATGTATCGTTCATGTAGATCAGCGCCGTCGCGATCTTGCTTTCGCTGTCGCAATGGATGCGGCCTTCATGCGCCGCGGAGATTTTGCGGATGGTGATGAGCAGGGGATAGGGGCGCAGGTCCACGCCCAGCGTATCCGACACCGCGGCGGTGAACTCCGGGCCTTCGATCTCTGCGATCAGCTCCTTGAACGCGCCATGCACGTCCATCTGTTCGAGCGGATGGAAACCCGTCTTGTTGATGTTCGGGAAGTCGCGCTTGAGCGCGGGGAGCGCGGCGGTGTTGAGCGCGCCGGTGCCCATGAAGAAGTCGTACGGATCGCGGCGCACATCGGCGCGGCGGATCGCATCGGTGTTCAGGATCGTCATGATGTCTATATAGCGCGCAGCTTCGCAAAATTCATCACCTCCCCCTTGTGGGGAGGTCGGGGAGCGAAGCGATCCGGGTGGGGGGGGACGAAACGCGGGGCGGCTCCCCCCACCCGAAAAATTCTTCGCTTCGCTGGAATTTTTCGACCTCCCCACAAGGGGAGGTGATTAGGCAACGGAACGCTGATCGGTGGGCGGCGCGCCTTCGGGCAGGCGGCGCGGCAGATGGGCGCGCACAAGGGTTCCGCGGCCCGGGCCACTCTCGATTTCCACCCAGCCGTCATGCAGTTCGACGAAGCGGTTCACCAGGGCCAGGCCCAGGCCCGCGCCGGCGCGCTTGCCTTCGCGGCTCTTGGCACTGAAGCGTTCGAAGACCTGCGCCTTCATCTCTTCGGCGATGCCGGGGCCGGAATCCTGAACGTAGATCTGCACGTCGTCGCCGACGATTTCCGCGCCCAGTGTGATGCGGCCTTCGCGCGGGGTGAAGCGGAACGCGTTGGAGAGAAGATTGAACACGATCTGGCTGACGCGACGCGGATCGACGACGACCTGGCCGATATCGGGGCGCACATCCAGCGTGAACGCGATGTCCAGGCTTTCGCTGTGCTGGCGCAGCGGTTCGGAAACGCGCTGCAGAAGCTCGTAAAGATCAACGCGCGCCAGCTCCAGCCGCATCGTGCCGCTGTCGATCATCGCCAGATCGAGAATGTCGCTGGTGACTTCGGAAAGCTTTTCGGCGGCGGCGAGAATGTCCCGCGCATATTCGTTCTGCTTGTCGCTGAGCGGACCGGCGACGCCGGAGGCCAGCATGTCCGCGAAGCCACGCACGGCATTCAGCGGATCGCGGAACAGGAACGAGGCGTGATGCACGAAGTCGGACTTCAATTGGTCGGCGGCTTCGAGCGCTTCGTTGCGGTCGCGCAGCGCGCTTTCGATGCGGAAGCGGTCGGTGACATCGGCAAAGGTCGCGAGCGTCGCGCCATCCGGCAGCGGCGCGAGCGAGACGGAGAGAATGCTGTCATCATTGCGCTCGATCTCGCCCCAGTCGCGCTGGCGCGCGGCGCCGGAGGAAATCGCGGCGACGAGATTCTGCCATTCGCCTTCGTCACCGAAGCGCCGGATGCAGGCTTGCGCGATGCGGCTGACATGCGGCTCGCCGGCGAGTTCGGCGGGCTCCAACTCCCAGATGCGCTGGAATGCGGCGTTGTGCAGCTTCATGCGGCCGTCGGGCCCGAACACGGCGACGGCTTCCTGCAACGTGTCGAGCGTCGCGGACTGCACTTTGATGAGCTGGTTGTAGGAGCTTTCCAGCGTCAGCTTCTCGGTCACATCCTCATAAAGGAAGGTCAACCCGCCAAACGGATGCGGCTGCGGAACGACACGCAGTGTCTTGCTGTCGGGCAGATGCCACAGTTCTTCGGGATGGTGTTCGCTCGGCGCATCGAAAAGCGACAGCCATTGGCGTTTCCAGGCCTGATAGTCGCGCTGCTCGGGCAGGCGGCGCGCTTCGCGCAAACGGTCGAGGATTTCGCCCGCGGTGGGATGGGTGTCGAGCCAGTTGTCCGGCAGATTCCACAAACGCAGGAAGGCGCGGTTGTAGAAATTCAGTTTCTGGTCGCGTCCAAAAATCGCCACCGCCGTCGCCAGCTTGTCCAGCGTGTCGGCATTGGCATCGACATGCTGTTGCAGCTTGGCTTCGGCGTTCGACACATCGGTGACGTCGATCGCGCTGCCGACGATGCGGCCGTCTTCGATGGGCGTATGCGTGAAGGCGAGCGCGCGGCGCTGACCTGCCATGATGGCAAAGCGCTTGGCCTCGGTGGTGCGGCCTTCGGCGCGCGCGGTGGCGGCAAGGTCGCGTTCGCTGCGGTCGAGCGCGGTTTGCAATCCGGCGGCAAATTCCGCATCCGCCGAACCTGCGGCGGCGGCAAATGCGCGATTGCCCCAGATGAGCGACAGCGTCTTGTCGCGCAGCCACACGGGAATGGGCAGCACGTCGAGCACGGCGCGGAAATCCGGCGCGGCTTCTTTCGCGGTCGCGTCTTCCGGCTCAAGCCACACCGCCGCCATGCTGCCCACGGCGCGGCCGCGCAATTTCACCGGCTTGTCGTGTTTGTCATGCGCGGTGAGCTGGAACGCGACGCCGCGATCGCTGAGCGCATCGATGGCTTGCGACAGTTCGGTGGCGTTCGCGCCGGCGAGACAGGAATCCAGAATGGCTTCGGCGCCAGCATAGGAATGCGACGCCGACCCATCACGGCCCCACACGATCAGCGGTTCCCTGGAAGCGGCGATCAGTGCGTCGCGCGCGCTGGCGGAGGCGCGCATCCGCGCGTTTGCGCCGCGCAACGCCGCGCGCAATCGTGCGGAAATGTTCTGTTCGGCGAGGGCCCACAAACCAGCCGCGATGGCGAGCGCGACCGCGCCGGTGCCCACCGCAACGGCGACCATCGTGGTCTCGTCCAGCGCGTTGGAGGCAGCCGCAAGGGCAGGCATGGGCGCGAGGGCGGCCAGCGCAGCCGCGCCTGCGAGCACCCGTCTCCTGCCAGCCATGCGGCTTCCTTGTGGCCCCCAACTGGGACGCATTAACGCCGTTCCCCCAATTTCGCCCCGGTCTGGCGGCGAATCACCATTGGAATCAAGAAGATACGCGCGGGGTCCGAGTCTGACTAGGGAATGTGGTTAAGAAAGTGTAAAAACCAAAATGTGCTTATCGCCCCAAGATTTTGGGCTGATTTCCTATTTTGCGAGTCAATTCAGGGAATTACGTCGTCCGGGTACGGAGGTAGTGTCCTAATTTGAATCCGACTTTCCCTATGGGGCAGGGAGGTAGGGCGAAATTGAAATGATATTTCGCCGGTGCCAGAGGGTCACCGCTCCGCTTTTTGCTCCGCGACTATGGCGGCCCGAACGGCATCAACCGGCCCCTTGATCGGCCCTGCATGCAGAACGGCAAAGAACCGGCGCTGACCATCTTCTTTCTCATATGACCATGCATAGGCACGCGTAATGCCGCTGGGGCTGTCGCGAAGATCGAAAACTGAGACACTACCTTCCCAGACTGTTTCACCCTCATGGGTTTCATGCACCGGCACAGACTGGACATAGTGAGCCTTGCCGCCGTGTTGGGATTCGACGGCATGCTTGAGTTCGGATTGTGCGGCTTCGATCATTTCACCCAGTAAGGCACGTATTTAGCGTGCTTCCTACCCTGTGCTGGATCAGCTGCAACGATCCGGCCCATTTTTACGGCCTCCGAAATTATCGCGGATACCAATTGGTAATCCGTCGGCTGAAGCATGAACCGCTCCCGCAAACTGGTATTGGTCATATAGTCGCTCTTTATCCAACCCAATATGCAATGAAAAAAGCACGCTCTCCGCTTCTCGCTTTTTGTAAGCTCATTAAAGGGCTTCGGCGAAAAGACGACGACGCGCATTGAGTCTTTCGACGACACGAAGTCGGGCGGTGGGGCGCATCGCCGTTCAATTTCGAGCAAAGCCTTATCAATGCCACCACCTCGCTCCTCACAAAGGCCGAGTGAGCGCATCTCGGCGGCTAGTTTTTCGTTCCTCGACCGGCGTTCATCTACTATTCTGTCAACCTCAATAAGCGAGTGCCCGGGATTGGTGACTTCCAAGCGGTCTGCGTACATATCAACGACTGGGCCAACGCCAGATATTGTGAAGTCTTGATGAATTAGCGCATTCGCAATGAGTTCACGAACTGCGGTATCTGGATAAATGGGCTCCATTGAGCGCACGCCATCTCGGTATAATTCCTGAGTTGGAATGGCTTTCATTATATAACTCATGAGCCCCGAAAAGCCTGCCGCATATCCCTTGCGCCCCTCAACCTCTCCCGAAGCCGTCCGTTTGTCTCGCCCAACGTATCGTATGATGCGAACGGATTTCGTTGCGATAGACGGAAAGGCACCTATATCTGATGCAAATAATATCGCACCTAGGTTTGTTATGTCGTATCTGCCCTCCATGTCTTCCCGAATAAAGCCACGAAGCATGAACCGTCGTATTATCTCTTTGTTGTTCTTGGGTAACTCTTCTCTGGCGAGTTTGTAGTACGAAGATACATCAAGTTTGCTGAGGATGTCGGATTCGCTTTGGTGCGGTAACGCGATAGCTCCTTCAAACCGGTGCTTACTTGTAGCAAGCCAGAGCGCCTTTTCATGTTCCGGATGGTCACTAAGGTCACGAACGTTCTCAGCAATTCGCAAATATCGTTTGTCTTTGAACGCCACTGGACGGTCGTAGGTTGGCTCAATTGTTAAAATAGAGAAGGCTTTTTCTTCGTGGGTGAAATCGAGAAACTCCATCATGAGACTGGGAGTGATCGTGCGGTTGATCCAATTGGTCATAAGTTCGCCACCGTTGATCTTGAGTTCGCCTAGCCGGACTGAAGTGCCCAATTTCTCGCGCGATCCGTCCTCGACGCCCCACACCAAGTAGGCGCGCTCTCTGGCAGACAAGATTGCGGCATTAGCAGAAGCCGAAACCCACTTACCGATCATCTCGGGGCTGCAATTATTGTGTTTGAACTCTAGCCAGTCGCTCTCTCCAGGTTCCGCCAGTAGCCTTTCCAAAAGCGCCTCGGGATCATTCGTGGACAAGTTCCATCCCCCTCAATTTCTTTATCCCCCTTATATCAAGAAACGGTTTTACGAATCATTCACCAATTAAAAAATACAGCAGAAATAAAGGGTTACCTTCTAGCACGGGCAGGTCGCTTTATCTTGCGTTTGATTGAATCACCCGAGTGACCCCCTAGCTCTTGTGCCAACATCGCATAACGTTCCGAAGCATTTCTAGCGATCAAGGACGCAGCGAATTCCCAACCCTGCGGTGGCAACCGATGGGCAGTGGAATCCTGAGCCGTCCGAGCCTGCCTGAGGGCCTGAACAGAAACGCCCATTTCATGCGCCAAATCCTCCAACGTCACCGATTCCAAAAGCGCATCCGTGGCTTGTCTAAAATTCATGGCTTCCCTCTTGTATATGCGACAATAGACAAGTATATTTCTACATATACAAAGTCAAGAGAGATAGCCATGGTCAACCGCCTTTCAGTCGCCCGCCGCGCCCAAGTCATTGGGGCCTTGGTCGAGGGCAATTCCATCCGCAGCACCGAACGCATGACAGGTATCCATCGCGATACGATCATGCGGCTTGGCGTTGAAGTTGGAAAAAACTGCGCGAAGATCATGGACGAGAAGATGCGCGACCTGCATTGCGAGCGTATCGAGTGCGACGAAATCTGGAGTTACGTCCGCCTCAAGCAGGCCCGTATCAATCGGGACCGCGCAGGCATGCTGCGCGTTGGGGATCAGTGGACCTTCGTGGCGCTTGATCCCGATACGAAGCTTGTCCCCGCCTATCTGGTCGGCAAGCGCACACAGGAGAACACGCAGCGGTTTATGCACGATCTGGCCTCGCGCGTGACCAACCGCGTCCAAATCTCCACGGATGGATTGAGCAGCTATGTGAAGGCCGTTGAAAGGGCCTTCGGTGGCGATATCGACTATGCACAGGTGGTTAAATTCTATGACGCCATCCCAATCGGCCCCGGACGCTATTCGCCGCCAAAGGTTT
>JANWJQ010000069.1 GCA_025451875.1 Rhizomicrobium sp. | reverse complement strand
TAAGCGAGCCGCAGGTCGAATTCGTTCATTTAACGCCTGCCGGTATCGACGTAATGCGTTTAACCAAGACACGAGTAAATCAAAGTTTTTTTCGCAAGCTCATATTGGCTTCTTATGACAATCGATGCGCTCTAACTGGAATAGATGCACCCAGCCTACTTGTAGCGAGTCATATTATTCCGTGGTCTATTAATCCTTCCGCTAGAACAAATCCGACAAACGGAATTTGTCTAAACTCTCTTCATGATCGCGCTTTTGATGAGGGACTGATCACTTTCGATGAAGATTTCTCCGTAATCTATTCCTCGAAACTTCCGGTAGCCAGCAAGGCTGCGCTAAAATCATTCGGAACAGCAAAAATGCGTCTTCCAACAAAATTTGCCCCTGAAGAATCTTTTTTGAGTTATCATCGCTCGGAGATTTTCGTCGCATAGATGGCCTTAGTTGCTGTCGCGGGAAATGTGACGAGATATCTACTTACATCTGCGTGGAATGTCGGACGGCCACTGTCGGGATGCCAATCACGCAATCCGCAGCTTTTCGTCATCGCATCCCACGACACCAAGCTAACACAGGCCTTCGCATGATCCCCTGGGTCCAACTCGACACCGCAGCCGTCCCCGACAATGGCGGCACGCTCACGCTGATGCGGCGGGGCGAGGAGTTTTCGATACGGGCAGGCTCCGTCGTGCTGATGAGCAGCCGCATGAGCAGCTCCGAGATCGCGCTGGCGGATGTGGCGTGCGAACGGCTGCGCGCGCGCAAGAACAGCCGCGTGCTGATCGGCGGTTATGGCATGGGCTTCACCTTGCGCGCGGCGCTGGCGGGGCTTGGGGCCGATGCGGAAATCGTCGTCGCCGAGCTGGTGCCCGCCGTCATCGCCTGGGCGAAGGGTCCGATGGCGGAGTTGACCGGCGAGAGCCTGAACGATCCGCGCGTCAGCATCCATGAAGGCGATGTCGCCAAGCTGATCGCATCGTCACGCGGCGAATTCGATGCGATCCTGCTCGATGTCGATAACGGGCCGGATAGCGTGAGCCGCGATGCGAATGACCGGCTCTACAAACTGAACGGGCTGCACGCCGCGCGCATGGCGCTGAAATCCAAAGGCCTGCTCGCCATATGGTCCGCCGCGCCGAGCGCCGCCTTCACCACCCGTCTCGGCCAGGCGGGCTTTCAGGTGGAAGAGATCAAGGCGCGCGCCAACAAGGGGCGCGGCGTTCGGCACATCATCTGGGTGGCGACGAAGCCGTAAAAACTTCGCGGCCGAATTTTCCCGGCCAGGAAATTTCTCCACCGCCTCCATGAACACAGGCCGCCGCATGTCGCAGCCGAACGATGCCGCCGCCCAAATCCGGAATTCCCGAAACGCCGTCTCTATTTCTTCAGCGGATGCGCGTCGCTGGGATAGCGGCTTTTGACGAGGACCGTGATGCCGCCCTTGGTCTGCTTGGTGTCGGGCGCGTGCCACATCGTAAGCTCGTAATCGTAGCCCGGCGCCCAGGCGAATGTGATCTGCGTCGCGGGCCTGGTGGAGAGCGCGTGGTAGATGATGCTGCGCAGCGTCTCCTGAAAGCTCGCGGGCAACTGGCCGTGGTAATCCGTCCAGGCCTTGTGCAGCGGCGTTCCCTTCTTCACGAAGAGGCTGGTGTCCAGCCCCTTTCCGGGCGCGAAACTTTCGCGCGCGTCCGCCAGCTTGCCGATCTCGTCCTTGCTGAAAGCGTGATTCAAATGTCCCATGACAGATTGAAGCGCAGGCATGTCAAACCTCCATCGTTTTGCAAAATCCGTTGCACCACTCGCGGAGATACGCCCTTTAACCCGCGGAGCTTCCGCCCGGCCGCGGCGGGAATCCAGATCAATCCCGACATTTGCGCGAATTTATGCGCTGGCCGCCGGCAGCGGCTGACCGGCGGCGGCAAGAAATCCGCTGCGCAGATTTTGCCGGTCCGCCGGGTTGGCATAGGGAAGCGGCAGCGCCGTCCGCGGCGCCCCGCTGCGCGGCCGCGCCATCCAGGCGGCAAAGGCCGCATGCGCCTCGTCGTTGCGCCCCAACCGGGCAAGGCTCGCCGCCAGCACGGGCGTCGCGCGAAAATTGCGCAGATTGACCGCGGCCTCCGCTTCGCGCGCGGCGGAGTTGTAGTTTCCGGCTTGATAATGGGCGAGCGCGAGCAGGCCGCGCATGCCGCCCAGCTGCGGATCGTAAGGGCTGTGGCGCAAACTGCGCTCGACGGGCGCGATGGCCTCTTTCGCGCGGCCCGCATAGGTCAGCACCTGGCCGACGCGGAAATGCCCGAACGCGAAATTCGGATTGAGCGCGACGGTTTTCTCCGCCTCGTCCAGCGCGTCCTTGTGCTGACACAGATAGAGCAGCGCGCCGGAGAGGGCGAAATGACTGTCGGCATCGTGGCGGTCCAGGCTCAGCGCCATTTGCGCGGCATCGCGCGCCTGGGCGATCTCACGCGCCGGATCCTTCGACCAGCCATAGGCGACACCCGCATAGAGCGCGCGTGCAAGCCCCGTATATCCCAGCGACAGGCGCGGATCGCGATCGATCGTCTGACGGAACAACAAGATGGCTTCGGCGCAGGCCGGCTCCGACACCTTGTTGAAGTGCCACATGCCGCGCTGATAGCAATCGAACGCGTTCAGATCCTTGAGGTTCATGCGGATCGCGCGGTTGCTTTCGCTGCGCGCCAGCTCCGGCTCGATGGCGCCGACCACATGCTGGGTGATCTCATCCTGAAGAGCGAAGACATCGACGATCTGGCGGTCGAAACTTTCCGTCCAGATGTTGGTGCCGCTGGCGCTGTCGATCAGCTGCACGGTGATGCGCAGCCGCGCGCCGGCCTTGCGCACGCTGCCGGTGAGCACATAGCGCACGCCCAGCTCCGCGCCAAAATGCGCGGGCGATATCACACGGCCGCGATAGGTGAAGCTCGAATCGCGCGCGATGACGAACAGCCAGTGCCAGCGCGACAGCGCCGTCACGATGTCCTCGGTGATGCCGTCGGAGAAATATTCGTCGTCCTTGTCCCCCGCTGCGTTCTGGAACGGCAACACCGCGATGGATGCCTTTTCGCTGAGCGGCCGATGCGTGCGCGCCGCCGGCGGCTCGTCCGCCGCAAACCCATCCGGCGGCGCGATGGCATAGACGCGCAAAGGCTGGGCGATGTTCTTCAATTCGCGCTCGCCCAGATCGACGAAGGTTTCGTTCATCTTGCCGCGCGCCTGCCGCCAGGCGTCCTCGGAGACATAGATGCTGCCGGGTTGCGCGATGCTTTCCAGCCGCGCGGCGATGTTCACGCCGTCGCCCAATATGTCGTCGCCATCCACCGCGATGTCGCCGATATTGACGCCGATGCGCAGGCGGATATGCGTGTCCGAAGGTTCGGATGCGTTGCGTGCATGCAGCTCGCGCTGCACAGTGATGGCGCAACGAAGGGCATCGACCACGCTGGCGAATTCCACCAGCAGGCCGTCGCCGGTCGTCTTGACGATGCGTCCGCGATGAATCGCGATGGCGGGATCGATCGCGTCGCGGCGGAGCGCCTGCAGCCGCGCGATGGTGCCTTCCTCGTCCAGGCCGATCAGCCGGCTGAAGCCCACCACGTCGGCGGCGAGAATGGCGGCAAGCTTGCGCTCCACGCCGGAGCTGGTCATGGCGTGAGACCCTGCCATCGACGTTAAGTCCGGCATGGACGGGAAGGGCGCGCGCGATCGCCGTCCTGCGTGGAATGAGCGGCCATTTGACGTCCCGCAAGAGACATTGCCTGCTCCGATGCGCCGCTTTCAACCAATGCTGGTAAAGTCGCGCCCGTTTAGCCTAGCACAAAATGCGCGCCGCGCTTTCGCGCCGCGGACAATTCAGGCCTAATACGTCTTGACGCAGGCCGGTGTTCCGGGGCCGCGGTTTTCCTGACAAAAGCGGAACAAAGCGACGCTCGACACGGCGGACCTCCCCGACAACGGCGGCACGCTCACGCTGATGCGGCGTGCGGCATGTCATCTGGGTGGCGACGAAGCCGTAAAACTTCGCGGCGGAACTTTCTCAGCCAAGAAATTTCTCCACCGCCTCCATGAACACCTCGAACCTATCGTGATGCGACCAGTGGCCGGCGCCTTCGATGTTCACAAGGCGCGCGTCCCGGAAGTGCTCGATGCGGCCGTCCGCCACCGGATCGGAGGCCCAACTTTCGGTGCCGCGCAGCAGGAGCACGGGTGTCGCGATCTTCTCCCAGATCTGGCGCTGCGCTTCGGCGGGCAATCCGGTGGGGCCGCCGCCGAGCCGCACCGCGTTGTCGAACTTCCATGACCAGGTGCCGTCTTCGTTTTGAATTGCGCCGTGGATGGTCAGGTGCCGCGCCTGTTCGGCGGTAAGATGCTTGTTCTCTTCGGTCATGCGCGCGATGGCGTCTTCGATGGTGGCGTAACGGCGCGGAAGCCGCGCGGCCAAGGCGCGCTTCTCCTCGATCCATTTGCGCATGCGTTCGGCGATGGGCGTCTCACGCACGCGCTTGAGCATGGCGGGTGACGGGCCCAGCCCTTCGATGGCGACAACCTTCTTCACCGTTTCGGGAAAGAGGCCCGCATAGAGCAGCGCGATGGAGCCGCCGAGCGAATGGGCGATGATGGTGACCGGCGCCATGCGCTTCTGCAGCACAAGCTGCGCGATATCGTAAACATAATTGATCTCGTTATAGCCGCCGCCAGCGGCATGATCGCTGTCGCCATGGCCGCGCAGGTCCGGCGCGACGATGTGGTAGCGGCTTCGCAAACGCTCGGCGACCCAATCCCAGTTGCGGCAATGATCGCGCCCGCCATGGATAAGAAGCAGCGGCGGCGCGTTTTCATTGCCCCAATCGACATAATGCAGTCGCAGGTTTTGGGAAAAATAGAACTGGGAGGTAGGCCCGTGCATGGCGTTCGACCGGTGTTGGATGGCGGGCAGGATCGGCCGGTTGCGCGCCAATCTCAAGCCCGGATGCCGCTGCGCCGCGCGCGCATTTGACGTAAGGTGAAGCATGGTCGAGACGCTGATCGAACCCGCAAAGATCGTCGAGACATCCGCCCCGCTGCGCGCCCGCGCGGTGCTGCTGGGCGATCGCCTCACGGTGGACCGTTCGCGCTACGACAATGTGCTTTCCACCGCGCCGTTCTGTTATCGCGAGGGCGCAGGCTTCGTCGTCATCTTCCGCTATGGCGTGGTGGTGATGATCGGCGTCGCGCCCGGTGAAGAAGAAGACGTGCTCGCCAAATGCACGCCGGATGTGACCCATCCCATGCCCATCGAGGAAGAGCGCGTCCCCATCGATCTGCGTCCCGGGCAGGATGACGGGCCGACGCCCGCGGGCGTGTTGCATATGGGCGAGCTGTCGCTCGCGCGCGTGCTGGTGCTGGCCGACATATTGGCCAAGAGCGTGGCGCTGGCGCGTTACGAGCGCGAGATCGCATCGGTCTTCGACACGATCGAGCCGGCGGCAAATGCGCTGGCGACCAGCGGCAAGCTTCCCACCGCGCGGAAGCCCCTGCTCAAGCTGATCGGCGCGGCGCTTCTGGCGCAGCATCGCGTGTCGGGCCGCATCGCCTTCGCCGAGAAGCCGGACATTCTGTGGGAAGAGCCGGAACTGGGCCGCTTCTACGCCAAGCTCGAAGACGAATATGAAATCGTGGAGCGCGGCACCTTGCTGAACGGCAAGGTGACCGTGGTGGGCTCGGCGGCGGAGACCTTCACCGACATCATCGACACCGCGCGCTCCACGCGGCTGGAATTGCTGATCGTGCTTCTGATCTTCGCCGAACTGGTGATCGCCGCCGCCGCGCTGTGGCGGCAGTAAACCGGCGTCACGCGTCTTTCGACAGCCGCGCCTCGGCCGCCGCAACCATCGCGATGTAGCGCGGGTGGTTGCGGATACTGTCCAGGTCGGCGTCGGATGCGGACCAGTTGAGAAGCGGCCGCGAAACTTCCCGGTACAGCGGCTCCAGCAGGTCGAGCGCGGCATCGACGTCGTGCAGATCCACGATGAGCGTGCAGGCCATGTTGTAACGCAAGTTCATGTTGCCGGGATCGAGCAGGAGCGCGCGGTTCATCAGGTTCTTCGCCCGCTCACCCTGGCCCAATTTCGACAGCGCATCGATGGCGAACCCCATCGCCGATCCGTTGTTCGGGTCCTGCGCCATGATCTTTTCCGTGCGGGCCAGCGTGCGCTCGGCGGCGCGGCGCGCGGCTTCGGGATCGCCCGACTGGGTATAGCAATGGTTCAGCATGCCGCTGGCCCAATAGTCGGTGTCCATCGCGGAGGCCGCCTTTTCGAAATGGAGGATCGCGGCTTCGTGGTTGCGCATCGTGTAATACAGCCGCGCCGCCGCCTTGTTCACTTCGTAGGATTCCGGGTCGAGCCGCAAAGCTTTTTCGATCTCGACGATCGCCGCGTCGTGCTGGGCGTTGAACGTCAGCACCACCGCCTTGGCGGCATGGGCTTCGGCGAGGTTCGGATCGAGCGCGATGGCGCGCTCCGCCTCCTCGAGGCCGTCCTTGCTCTCCAGGCCCATATAGAAGCGCAAATTGACCTGCGTGACGGCGATCAGCGCCCAGGCGCGTGCGTAATTCGGATCGATTTCGATTGCGCGGCGGCACAGCCGCATGATGGATTCGGCCATGCGCGCATCGCCGAGACTGGCGATGACGCTGTATTGCCGGGCCATCAGATAGAGATTGTAAGCTTCGACATTGTCGGTGCCGCGATGCTCGATGGCCTTCTTTTCTTCGGGCAGCAGTTTCAGCTTCAGCGCGGCGACGATGGCCTGGGAGATTTCATCCTGCAGCGCGAAGATGTCGTTGAGGTCGCGGTCGTAACGCTCGGCCCAGACATGACCGTCCGCCGCGCCATCGATGAGCTGGGCCGTGATACGCACGCGTCCGCCGGATTTGCGCACGCTGCCTTCAAGGATATGCGTCACCTTCAGCTGCCGCGCCACCTGCGGCATGTCCACATGCTTGCCCTTGAAGGTGAAGGCGGTGTTGCGCGAGATCACGCGCAAAGCGGAAACCTTGCTGAGATCGGTGATGATGTCTTCGCTGATGCCGTCGCTGAAATATTCCTGTTCGGCGTCGCCGCTCATATTGGCAAAGGGCAGCACGCAGATGGAAAGCTTGCCCGGCGCATCCGCCTTGCGCTCCACCGCGTCGTTAGGTGCGGCAAGGCGCACGGAGAAGACATGCACCGGCCGCTCGATGTTCTTGACGGTGTGCTCGCCCATGTCGTCGAACGCGAACGGCCCTTTACCGTCCACCTGATCGCGCACGATACGCGCGATGGCGACGCCGCCGATGGGCGCCAAAGCCTGGATGCGCGCAGCGACGTTCACGCCTTCGCCATAGATGTCGTCGCCTTCGACGATGACTTCGCCCAGATTTATGCCGATGCGATAGCGGATGGGCTTGGCCGCATCGCCTTGCGCCTTTTCGGTCGCTTCCTGGATTTCCAGCGCGCATTGCACGGCGGCGATCACGCTGGAAAATTCCACCAGCGCGCCATCGCCCATCAGCTTGAACTGGCGCCCGCCATGGATCGCTACGCGCGGGTCGAAAATGCGCGTGCGATTGGCCTTGAGCCGTTCCAGCGTGCCGGCCTCATCGGCCTCCATCATGCCGCTGTAACCGACCACATCGGCGGACAGGATCGCGGTCAATTTGCGCTGCATGGGAAGGCGGAGCCGCTTGGGTGCGGCGCAACCCTAAACCGTCTTCGCGCAGGCACAAACTCCGGCCCCGCCGGCGCACCGACCAAAATGAATCCGGCGCTGCCTAGGGTGAGGCCGCGGACCGCGTCAGGTCGGCCATGAAGTTGGGCACCCAGGTCTTGCCGTCATCGGGCGAGAAGGATTGTTCGAAGTGGTAAGCGTCGGGGCCCTTGGGCGTCCATTGCTGGCGCACCAGCATGATGCGGCCCTTGTAGGAATCCTGCCCCATGAAGGTGCCGACGCCATCGTGGAATCCGCCGATGGCCGGCGCGCCCATCGCATTGCCCTGCGGGAAGTAGAGATTCCATTGCTGCGTGTTCTTGTCATAGAAGAACAAATTCAACACTGACAGATGCTTTGGCCCATCGGCTTCGATGGTTTCGACATCGCCATTGCCGTCCAGAATTTGCCGGGTCGTCTTGATGCCGTCATAGGTGACCAGCTTCTCCGGCGCGGCAAAGGGATCGGGCCAGCGGCGAATATGCGTATGGAACGTGCCGAGCGCGAAATCAAAATCGTGAACGCCATCATGCAGCGGTGCGAGCGGTTCGGCGAAGGCCGGCGACGCCAGCGCGCATACGGCCAATGCAAGTGCAAAGCGGTTCATGGGGCTTAGCCTTTCCTGCGCGTGTAGCTGTTGACCCAGTTCAGTTCCCAGGTTTTGCCGCCATCATCGGAAAAATATTGTTCGGACGAGGCATGGTCCGCGTCCTTCTCGCGCGAGACGAAACGCACGAGGATGCTGCGGCCGTTCTGCGTGTCCGGCCCGATGAATTCGATGCCGCCGTTGCGCAACTCGCCATAAAGCGGCGTGCCGAATGTCGCGTTGCCCGCGCTGGTGAAGTTGAGGCTCCATTGCTGCGCGTCCGGATCGTAGAGCCGGATCGCGACGAAGTTCAGATGGCCTGCCGCGCCATCTTCTTTCACCTCGGCGATGTTGGCGCGTCCGCCCCAGCGCGAGGTGACGATCTTGGTGCCGTCATAGATCACCCAGTCATTCGCGTGGGCGAGCGGATGCATCAGGCGCTTGGTGTGGATCGTCCAGGTTCCGACCTCGGAATCGAAGTCATGACTGCCGTCGCGCGCAAAGGCGGGCGGTGCGGCCAGCAACGTCAAGGCAAGTGCGCCAAGGAGTTTTCGCGATACCATTCAAACGCCCTCGTGGGTTATGATGCCGACGAGTGAGAGTTAGGCCGCGCGATGACCACGATTCAATTCCGTACCAAACAGCCACCTGGTGGCATTCCCACCACCGTGAAGGGTTGCCCGATGCGCACCGCGATGGGCGCGATCGGCGGGCGCTGGAAGCCGCTGATCATGCTTTATCTGCTGCAACAGCCGCGCGGTTTCGGCGAGCTGCAGCGCTGCTGCGACGACGTTGCGAACAAGACACTCGCCACACAATTGCGTGAGCTGGAACGCGATGGCCTCATCTCGCGCACGGTAAACAACGATGCGCGGCGCAGCGTGTCCTACGCGCCGACGGAAGATGGCGTGGCGATGCAGCCCGTCATCCGCGCGCTGGTGGAATGGGGCAATCGGCGGCTGGAACAGGCCAAGGCCGCGCGCGAAGCGCTCAGCGCGTAACCATACAGTCCAGAGTTTCGTGTGCGCCAAGCGGGCGCGCTGCGCGCGTGCGTTCGATATGGCGGTTGCCCCAGACGCGCGCATTTTCCACCAGCGGCAGAACCGTCTCGCCATATTCGGTAAGCGCATAGATCACGGGCGCGGGGATCGCACCGGTGCGCGTGCGCGTGACGATGCCGTCCGCCATCAACTCGCGAAGCTGCTGCGCCAGCACTTTTTGCGACACGCTGATCTGCACATCGCCAAGCTGGCGGCGCAGGCCGGCGAAATGGCGCGGCTGTTCGGCAAGCCAATAGATGATGGTGAGTTTCCATTTGCCGCCGACCGCCGCCCATGTCGCGGTGAGCGGGCAGTTGATGAGAGGATTGCGGCGGGGCGTCATGGTTACCTCAAGGTGCGTTCTGGCGGACGCGAAATCTCACATCTAAGTCTAGCAGACCGCGCGCATGTCGCGCTCAAAGGATCGTGAGAGAGCCGCCATGCGCTTAACGATATTCGCTCTTGCCGCCGTGCTTCTGACTTCGCCCGCGCTTGCCGACGGCCTGCGCGATGGCAGCCACGATTTCGATTGGGAATATGGCGATTGGACCACGCATATCCATCGCCTGCAGCATCCGCTTACCGGCTCGACCACATGGGTCGATTATGACGGCACGACGAAGATCCACCGCTTCTGGGACGGCAAGGCGCATATGGTCGAGCTGGATGTGAGCGGACCGGCAGGCCGCATCGAAGGCATTTCCGTCCGGCTCTACAATCCGACCTCGCATCAATGGAGCCTGAACTTCGCCAACAGCAAGGTGGGCGCGTTCGGCACACCGACGGTCGGCGAATTCAAAAACGGACGCGGCGAATTCTACGATTATGAAGAGGTGGGCGGCCGCATGATCCTGGTGCGCAATGTCTGGTCCGACATCACGCCCACCTCCGGCCATTTCGAACAGGCCTTCTCCGCCGATGGCGGCAAGAGCTGGGAAGTGAACTGGATCGCGACGGACACGCGGATAAAGCAGGAAACCGGCGCGAAGTGAGGCCGGTCACAGAAATTTCCTTCACAGCACCATCCATCGCTTGACGGTCGGACGCGCTTGGCCACAAGGTGTGGTGGTTCACGGTTCTTCGGATAGCGATATCTGGAGCTAAGAGGGAAGCCGGTGTGATACCGGTGCTGCCCCCGCAACTGTAAGCGGCGAACTTTCTTCGTCAGCGCCACTGATGTTTCGGCATCGGGAAGGCCAGAGGAAAGCCCAAGGAAACTTGGAATCCCGCGAGCCAGGAAACCTGCCGGGAACGGAGTTGTTCGTTCGTCGGGCGGGGTGTCCGGTGGGTGTGCGCTGGGCTCTTCTTTATCCTGCGTCGCGTCCGCTCTTTCCCCGCCGCTGAAGGGGAAGTGGCATGTCATCTCTCGCATTCGATTTCGATTCCAACGGCCATCTGGTGCCGGCGCCGGAAATCGCGCCCGGCCGCGCGATGCCGCCGCGCATGGCGTTTCACAAAGCGGCGCGCCCCGCGCCGATGCCGGGACCGCTTGGTGGTCCGCCGAAACCGGGCGATCTGACGCTCGACCGTTCGCGCGATGCGCTGCTCACCGCCTTCGGCAAGGCGACGCTGACCGATCGCTATCTGATGCCGGGCGAATCTTTTCAGGACATGTTCGCGCGCGTCGCCTGCGCCTATGCCGATGATGTGGATCATGCGCAGCGTCTGTACGACGCGATCAGCAAGTTGTGGTTCATGCCGGCGACGCCGATCCTGTCGAATGGGGGAACGACGCGCGGGCTGCCGATCTCCTGTTTCCTCAACGGCGTGTCGGATTCGCTCGACGGCATCGTGAACACCTGGAACGAGAATGTGTGGCTGGCGTCGAATGGCGGCGGCATCGGCACCTATTGGGGCAAGGTGCGAAGCATCGGCGAGCGCGTGAAAGGCAATGGCGAAACCAGCGGCATCATTCCCTTCATCCATGTGATGGACGGGCTGACGCTTGCGATCAGCCAGGGCTCGTTGCGCCGTGGATCGGCCGCCGTCTATCTCGACGTGCATCATCCGGAGATCGAAGAGTTTCTGGAGATCCGCAAAGCGTCCGGCGATTTCAACCGCAAGGGCCTGAACCTGCATCACGGCATCAACATCACCGACGCCTTCATGGAAGCGGTGCGCGACGGCGCGCAATTCGGTTTGCGCAGCCCCAAGAACAATGACGTTATCCGCACCATCGACGCGCGCCAGCTCTGGCAGCGCATTCTGGAAACGCGGCTACAGACCGGCGAGCCTTATCTGCTGTTCATCGATCATGTGAACCGCGCGCTGCCCAAACATCAGCGCGAGCTGGGCCTGAAGGTTTCGACCTCCAATCTGTGCAGCGAAATCACGCTGCCGACCGGCATCGATCATGACGGCAAGGACCGCACGGCGGTGTGCTGCCTGTCCTCGCTCAATATCGAGACATGGGACGAATGGAACGAAAACCCGCAATTCATCGAAGACGTGATGCGGATGCTGGACAATGTGCTCTCCAGCTTCATCGAGACGGCGCCGGACAGCATGGCGCGCGCCAAATATTCCGCGCTGCGCGAACGCTCCGTGGGTCTGGGCGTGATGGGCTTTCACTCCTTCCTGCAATCGCGCGGCATTCCGCTGGAAAGCGCGCTGGCGAAAAGCTGGAATTTGCGGATCTTCAAGAAGATCCGGCGCGAGGCGGATGCGGCGTCGTTCATCCTCGCCGAAGAACGCGGCCCCTGCCCCGACGCGATGGAGCGCGGGATGACGGCGCGTTTCTCTCACAAGCTCGCCATCGCGCCGACGGCGTCGATCAGCATCATCTGCGGCGGGGCGAGCGCGGGGATCGAGCCAATCCCCGCCAACATCTACACGCACAAAACACTCTCCGGCGCCTTCAGCGTGCGCAATCCGCATCTGGAAAAGCTGCTGGCGGAGAAAGGCCAGAACACGCCGGTGGTGTGGCAGAGCATCGTGGAGAATGAAGGTTCGGTCGCGCATCTGGAGTGTTTGAGCGACGACGAGAAATCGGTCTTCCGCACCGCCTTCGAGATCGACCAGCGCTGGATCATCGATCTGGCGGCGGATCGCACGCCCTTCATCTGCCAGAGCCAGTCGCTCAACCTCTTCATCCCCGGCGATGTCGATAAGTGGGATCTGCACATGCTGCACTGGACGGCGTGGGAGCGCGGCATCAAGAGTCTCTATTACTGCCGCTCAAAATCGGTCAGCCGCGCAGGTTTTGCAGGGCAACTCGAGAAGGTGGAAGCACGGAGCGTTCGCGCGAGCGAGAGCGACCAAACAGATAAGACGGATTACGAGGAGTGCCTCGCATGTCAGTAGATTTCGGCAAAGTTGATCCGCGTTCGTTGATCGGCACGGGCAAGATCGGCCTTCTCACCGCAACCGGCACCTATGATGTCGAGCGTTATCCCTGGGCCTATGAGTTCTGGAAACGCCAGCAGCAGACACACTGGATGGGCGAGGAAGTGCCGCTGGGCAACGACATCAAGGATTGGTCGTCCGACCGCATCACGCCCGCCGAGCGCGCGCTGCTGACGCAGATCTTCCGCTTTTTCACGCAGTCTGACGTGGAAGTGGGCGACAATTATCTGAAGCGCTACATCCCGATCTTCCAGCCGCTGGAAGTGCAGATGATGATGGCCGCCTTCACCAATATGGAGACGGTGCATATCGATGCCTATGCGCTGATCCTGAAAACGCTGGGCATGCCGAAATCGGAGTTCGAAGCATTCCGCGATTATGCGGAACTGCGCGCCAAGGCGGACTACATGCATACGTTCGGCGTCGATACCTGCGCGGACATGGCGCGCACGCTGGCGATGTTCGGCGCGTTCACCGAAGGCATGTCGCTGTTCGCCAGTTTCGCGATGCTCCTCAACTTCCCGCGCCACAACAAGATGAACGGCATGGGCCAGATCATCAGCTGGTCGGTGCGCGACGAAAGCCTGCATTGCGAGGGCATCATCAAGCTCTTCCACCAATGGGACCGCGAAACAGGCGCGGTGACCAAGAGCGTGCGCGACGACATCATCGACGTGGCGAAGACGATGGTGAAGCTGGAAGAAGGTTTCGTCGATCTGGCGTTCGGTCTCGGCGGCATCGAAGGCATGACCGCCGAAGCGATCAAGTCCTACGTCCGCTACATCGCGGACTGGCGGCTGACGCAGCTGAAGCTCACGCCTGTCTTCGGCAATTTCGAGGAAACCGACAGCGGCTATCGCGCGCTGAAGGAACACCCATTGCCGTGGCTGGTGGAAATCCTGAACGGCGTCGAGCACGCCAATTTCTTCGAGCAGCGCGCCACCGAATATTCCAAGGGCGCCAGCAAAGGCAGCTGGGACGGCGAAGCCGGCGTGTGGGCTGCCTTCGACAAGCGCAAAAACGCGGCTTAGAGCGATCCGCGTTCTTTATTCGCCCTCTTCGGGAACGGCCTTGCGGAAATAGGCAAAGAGCGTCTGGCATGGCAGGCTCAACGCAATGATGTGTTACATCGCTTGATACTTCTTGAAATTAGCGGCGGGTTGCGCTGCCGCAATGCGCGAATTGCCCCCGCGCGAATGTGCGCGGCGCCGGCACTTCGCCCTTGCCTTAACGGAGCGGCTCCCTGAGATTGCGCGTCTCGGGGGAACATCAAACAGCAAAACAACAAGGGCAGCATACACCCATGAGTATTTCCACTGACGCGGCCCAAGCAGCCGCGCCGCTGAGCGTGTTCCACGAAAAGAACAAGTCCGACACGCGCTTCCTCGGCCATCCGGTGGGGTTGGGCTGGCTGTCAGGTTCGGAGTTCTGGGAGCGCTTCGCCTATTATGGCATGCAGGCGCTGCTGGTTCTCTATCTCAGCCATTCGCTGTTCACGCCCGGCAAGATCGATCATGTCTGGGGCATCGAGCCCTTTCATCGCGCGCTCGAACATCTCTACGGCAAGCTGGACTATGCCGCGCTGGCCTCCGCGGTTGTCGGATTTTATGCGGCAACGGTTTACCTGACGCCGCTTCTGGGCGGCTATATCGCGGACCGCCTGATCGGGCGCACGGCGACCGTGACGCTGGGCGCGAGCCTGATGGCGGCGGGATATTTCCTGCTTTGCGTCGATCAGACATTCCTCATCGGTATTTTCGCGCTTCTGTTCGGCGTCGGCTGCTTCAAGGGCAATATCGCAGCCCAGGTTGGCGATCTTTACACCATCGACGATTCGCGCCGCGCTGACGGCTTCCAGGTGTATTTTCTCGGCATCCAGATCGCGGTGATCATCGCACCGCTCGTCACCGGCACATTGGGCGAGAAAGTCGGCTGGACATGGGGCTTTGGCTCCGCCGGTGTCGCCATCCTCATTGGTCTGGCCATCTACCTCTTCGGCCGCACTGCCTATCCGCCCGAAGTGTTTGCGGAACGCAGAAACACGGCGAAAGCCGAACGCCCGGCGCTGACCGGCCGCGACTGGGGCGTGGTTGCGATCCTGGTGCTGCTGCTGCCGGTGCTCGCAATGTCCGCCGTGGGCAATCAGCAGATCTTCAATGCCTATCTCATCTGGTCGGAGAAGAATTACGATCTGTCGCTGTTCGGCGGCACGATGCCGACAAGCTGGATGTTCTCCATCGATGCCGTGGTGAGCACCTTCCTGATGATCGGCGTCATCACCTTCTGGCGCTGGTACGGCCGCCATTGGCAAGAGCCTGCGGAAATCACCAAGATCGCCATCGGCACGGCGATCAGCGCATTCGCACCGCTGACCTTGGCGCTGTTCTCACAAATCGTGGTGCAGACCGGCCATCCGGTGCCGTTGTGGTGGGCGATCGCCTTCCATGTCATCAACGATACCGGCTTCTCGATGATTTTCCCGGTGGGATTGGCGCTCTATTCGCGCGCCGCACCAAAAGGCTTGGGCGGCATCATGATCGCGATCTATTACCTTCACCTCTTTATCGGCAACAATTTGATCGGCTATCTCGGCGGCTTGCTGGACAAAATGTCCGGTGCGCAGTTCTGGCTGCTGCATAGTGCAATCATCGCTGCCGCCGCAGTGCTTCTGTTCCTGGCGCGCATTTTCCTTGGCCATTATCTCGCGCCGACAAAAGCGGATGTGGCGGCGGCCTGAACCGCCGCCACAGGTTCTAGCTAGTAGCCGTCGTCGTCATTGCCGGCATTATACCGGTCATGACGCGGCGGCGGCGGATGGGCGAAAGTATCCGGACGATAGGCGCTGTCATTGTCGTAACCGCGCGCTTGTTCGACCGCGGCATCGACCTGGTCCATCGCATCGGCGACCGCTCCGCGATAACAGGACGGTCCGCCATCCGACACGGTGATCGGATGGGTGGCATCGAGACGGCGGCACAAAATGCCGGCGCGCTCGCGGATGCGGTTCTCCAGACGGCGCACGTCGCGGTCGCTGTTCAGATCCAGATCGTCGAAACGCACCGGTTCGGAAATCGCCACGTCGCGGATCGGCGCGCCGATGGTGCTGCGCTGCGGCGCATGATAGCGCGGCGCGCGGATGATCACCTCTTCCGGTGCTTGCGTGGTGTATCCATCATCGCCGCTATAGGTCTGTGCATTCGCCGGGAGCGACATTGCGCAAACGCCGAGCGCGCTGGTGAGAAAAATCATTTTGAGAGAACGGGTCATGGTGCAACTCCTCTATGTTGCCCCATGTGGAATCTTTCGATCCCTGCCCTGTTTTGAAACGGCTCGCTTGCGCGACGGTTCCTGACACGCCAAGGCCCCGCCAACACATTGGCGGAGCCTTCGCGCGTAATTCACAAATCAATCCTGATAGCGGCGGTCGCGCGCATCGCGAATGGCGGCGTTGGCGCGCAGCTCACCGTTTTGCAGCGCCGTCTTGTAGCAGTTGGTGCCGAATGCCTGCTGCACCGGATAAACCTCGGCAATGCGCGTGCAGGTCGTCTGCGCCGCGTCGCGCACGCGCATCTTCAATTCGCGCGCGCCGCGGCGGGTGCGCAGATTGAGATCGTCATAGGGCACGTTGGTGGACAGGGAGATCTTCTCCAGCGGTCCATTCAGGCGCTGACCGTCCGCGCCGGTGTTGAAGCGCGGCGCAATAACCTGGATGTTTTCATCCGAACTGTAAGCGCCATTGTCATAACGGCCGTAATCCTGCGCGTTCGCCGAAGACGCGGCGATCACCAAGCCAATAGCGCCGAAGAAGATCGCGGCGCGTGACGAAAATTTCATGGAAACCGGCATGGGTAGCTCCTCTCGCTTGCCCCTGGATGAAACGCCCATTATCCGGCCCGGTTTCAGCACGAAATAAGGTCCTATTGTGACGCTGGCTGTGATCGCCTGCGATTGAAAGCGCGGAACCTTGCGCGCAAAAATGGTGAATCACTTGGACCTTCAACATGGGGATATTCATGACGAAGTTTTTTGCTGTGATTTTTGCTGTTGGTATGAGCCTCGCGGCGGTTTCCGCGGCTGAAGCGGCTGGTGGTTGCGGCATCGGCTGGCATCGCGGTCCGCATGGCGGCTGCCTGCGCAACTATGCGCATCCGGCCATGCATGTTTGCCCGCGCGGTTGGCATCTTGGTCCATACGGCCATTGCCGCCGCAGCTGGTAAGCGCTGCCTCCTTGTTTGCGTAAGAACGGCGCCTCGGGGGCGCCGTTTTTGTTTTTGGGCCATCTCCAGTTTTCGCTTTTCCCGCGCGCCTCCTCTTGAAATCAGTTTAGAAGTTTTCTAAGTGTCACTCGCAACTGAGGCGGGAAGGCCGCCTCTTGGACCCGAACCCGCCCGGACTGCCGGGCTTTTTCAAGGAAGACCCAATGCTGACCACCGGCGACACATTCCCCGACTTCGCCCTCCAGGGCGTCGTTTCCACCGACCCCAAGACCGCGTTCAAGGACTTCGACCAAGCCTCCGACAAGGGCAAATGGAAGGTCGTGTTCTTCTGGCCGAAGGACTTCACCTTCGTCTGCCCGACGGAGATCGCGGGCTTCGGCGCGCTGAACGGCGAGTTCAAGGACCGCGATGCCGTGATCTATGGCGTCTCGATCGACAGCGAATTCGTGCATCTGGCGTGGCGGCAGAACCATGCGGATCTGAAGAACCTGCCCTTCGCCATGCTGGCCGATGTGAAGCGCGAGCTTTCCACCGCGCTCGGCGTTCTCGACAAGGACAGCGGTGTCGCCAAGCGCGCGACCTTCATCGTCGATCCCGACAACATCATCCGCTTCGCATACGTGACGGACATGAATGTCGGCCGCAATCCGCAGGAAGTTCTGCGCGTGCTGGATGCGCTGCAGACCGACGAGCTTTGCCCCTGCAACTGGCAGAAGGGCGAAGAGGTTCTCAAAGCCGCCTGATGTTTTGCGCGATGCGGTGAAAGTCCCCCTCTCCAGCCGCATCGCGATTGAAGCCCCGCGCCGGTTTGCCTCCCCCGCCCGGCGCGGGGCACTTCTTTCAAAGGATGAACCAATGTCTCTCGAAGATCTGAAGACCCGCCTTCCCGAATATGCGAAGGATCTGAAGCTCAATCTCTCTTCGCTCGCCGCCGAGCCGTCGCTGAACGAACAGCAGCGCGCGGGCACCTTCGTCGCCACGGCGCTGGCCTCGCGCAACGCCGATGTGACGCGCGCGATATTGGCCGAGTTCGGACCGAAGCTGTCGCCGGAAGCGCTGGATGCGGCACGCGCGGCAGCCAGCATCATGGCGATGAACAATATCTATTACCGCTTCACCCATCTGGCCTCGTCGCCGGATTACCGCTCGCTGCCGGCCAAGCTGCGCATGAATGTGATCGGCAAACCGGGTGTGGACAAAGCAGACTTTGAACTGTGGTCGCTCGCCGTTTCCGCCATCAATGGCTGCGGCATGTGCATCGATTCTCACGAAAAAGTGCTGCGCAATGCGGGCGTCACCGCCGAGCAAATCCAGTCCGCGGTGCGCATTGCCTCCGTGGTGCATGCGGTGGCCGCGACGCTGGACGGCGTTGCGGTGGAGGCAGGGCTTCTTTCGCAGGCCGCCTAATTCCCGCCCGAATGTTTCCCATGATGCCCTCCATCATCGGAGGGCATCATGAAGTTTTTCGTCACCGCCGCTTTCGCGGCATTGGCTTTTGCATCCGCCGCCAGCGCGGAAAGCTGGCCCGCCGAATGGTCCGCGCCGCAAGCGCCGTTCCACATCGCCGGCAACACCTATTATGTCGGCACGCGGGATCTGGCGGTCTATCTCATCACGTCGCCAAAGGGTGACGTGCTGATCGATGGGGCATTGGCCGATACCGTGCCGCAGATCGAGAAGAACATCGCGGCGCTGGGTTTCAAGCTCTCCAACATCAAGCTGATCGTGAACACACATGCACATTTCGATCATGCGGCGGGAATCGCGCGGTTGAAGAAGGATAGCGGCGCGAAGTTCGACGCCAGCGCCGCCGACAGGCCCATTCTGGAAACCGGCACCATCAGCTTCGGCCCGACAGCCTCCACGCATTATCCGCCGGTGAAAGTCGATCATGTGGTGCGGGATGGCGAGACGGTCGGCGTGGGCGACATCAAGCTGACGGCGCATCTGACGCCCGGCCACACACCCGGCTGCACAAGCTGGACCTGGAACGAGACGGAGAACGGCAAGACCTATCGGGTGATCGACATTTGCAGCGTATCGGTCGCGGGCAATCCGCTGGTGAACAACACCGCCTATCCGCAGATCGTGGATGACTATCGCGCCAGCATCGCAAAGCTGAAGGCGATGCATGCCGACGTGTTCCTCGCGCCGCATGCGGGTTTCTACGATCCGCAAGGCAAGCTGGCCGCGCGAAAAACGGGCGGCCCAAATCCCTTCGTCGACCCCTCCACCTTGCAGAACTTCATGGCGAAAGCCGAAGCGGCGTTCGATACGGAACTGGCGCGGCAACAGGCGGCGGCGAAGCCCTGAGATTTACACGGTATGGGTTTGGGACTTCTGTAGAGTCCGCAGCGCACCGCGACATGCGGTTCTGGTTTCGAGGAAACATCATGCGCCTTCCCTTACTCGCGCTTGCCGCAGCACTCACCGCGTTTGCCCTTCCTGCCGCCGCGCAGACCGCGCCGGATTGGTCGAAGGCTGAGACCGTTACCGTATCGATGAGCAGTTACGCCTTCACGCCCGCCATGCTGACTTTGAAAGCCAATCAGCCTTACAAGCTCGTCTTCACCAGCACCGTGACGAAGGATCATGATTTCGCCGCGCCGGAATTGTTCGACGCCGGCACGATTGCGCCGGAAGACATGAGCAAGGTCTCCAAGGGCGTGGTGGAAGTCGATGATGGCGGCACCGTCGCGGTACGCTTCATGCCGACCAAGCCCGGCACCTACAATTTCATCTGCGACCACTTCATGCACAGCATGCTGGGCATGAAGGGCACGGCGGTGGTGCAGTAACTTTCCTCCCCTGCGAAGCGGGGGAGGTGCCGAGCGGAGCGAGGCGGACGGGCCCCTTCCGTCAGTTGCTACGCAACTGCCACCTCCCCCGTAAACAGGGAGGAAATTATTTGACCGGCAGCCAGATGGTGCAGCCGCCATTTCCGGTGCGCGGGTCGAACGTCGCGTTGTGGCGTTCAAAGCCCGGCGCTTCGGCGGGCGACTTGTCACTCTTGGGAAACCAGTCGTTCCAGATCGCCCGATAGGTCTCGCGGATCTGCGTAACGTGGCCATCATGCGCGAAGACCACATAAGTGGCGGGCGCGAGCGTGACGGCGATGAGATCTTTCGGCATCGCGCCGAACTTCGCCACGCCGGCGGCGGTGACATGTTCGATGCCGTCGTCATTCGATGCGGTGGTGATGCCGACCGGCGGCTCCGGCAGCTTGTTCTCAATCGCGGCATAATGGTTCTGCATGAAACGCAGCCATTGGGTCGCGATGTTCTGCATTTCGTCATAACCGACATGTTCGGTGAGCCCGACAAATTTGAGCTCGCCGACCTTTTCGATGCGCGGTTCTTTCAAACTCATGGCTTTGGACTCCAGATGGCGGATGGC
>JANWJQ010000068.1 GCA_025451875.1 Rhizomicrobium sp. | reverse complement strand
GAGCATGACGAGAAGAACGAGCAGCACGTCGATGAGCGGCGTGGTGTTCATCTCCACCATCACCTCGCCTTCGCCACTGGCGTCTCCAACATTCATTGACATAGTGCGATACCTTTATCCGTTCTCGTAATACGCCTACTGCGCCGTGTTCTGCGGCTCAGTCAGGAAGCCCACCTTCTGAATGCCGGAACGCTGGCAGTCATAGACAAGGCGGCCGACATCCTGGAAACGCGCATCCTTGTCGCCGCGGATGTGCACTTCGGGCTGGGGCTTGATCACGGCCTTCTGCTCGAGACGACGGATCATCTCGTTGTTGTCCGTGATCAGCTCGTTGTTGAAATAGGCGTTGCCGTCCTTGTCCACCGAAAGAACGATGTTCTCCGGCTTGGTCTGCGTCGCGATATTGCGCGCATTCGGAAGTTCGACGGGCACGACCTTCCTGATCACCGGAACGGTGATCAGGAAGATGATCAGCATCACCAGCATCACGTCCACCAGCGGTGTCGTGTTGATGGAGGTGTTTAGCTGCGCGTCGTCGCTATCCGGCGAAGCTACGTTCATCGACATTGAGCTACTCCAATACCTTCAAGGACGCTGACGGCTTATTTGCCCTTGGTGACAAGGTAGGTCTGCAGGTCGGAGGCGAAGCTGCGCAGCTTCTCGTTGATCACCTTGTTGCGGCGGACGAGGTAGTTGTAGAGCAGCACGCCCGGGATCGCGACGCCAAGACCGATGGCGGTCATGATGAGCGCTTCACCCACCGGGCCGGCGACCTTGTCGATCGACGCCTGGCCGGCAAGACCGATGGCGATAAGGGCGTGATAGATGCCCCAAACGGTACCGAGCAGACCGACGAACGGCGCAACCGAACCGACCGAGGCGAGGAACGAGATGCCGCCCTGCAGTTTCGAGTTGATCTCTTCGAGCTGGCGGTTCAGCGACATGGCGATCCAGTCGTTGAGGTTGACGAGGCCGCCGGCGCCCTGGCCGGAGGCCGCGCGGACACCGCTTTCGGCAACCGTGCGGAACACACTGTTCTTGGCCAGCTTGTCGATGCCTTCATTGAGGTTGTTCGAGGCCCAGAAGCGCTTCTCGACCTGGTTGGCCTGCCCCAAGATGCGGCTCTGTTCGAACCACTTCACGAAGAAGATGTACCAGGTGCCGACCGACATGATCGCGAGCAGGACGAGAATGCCCTTGGAAACGAAGTCGCCTTTGCTCCACAGCGAGCCAAGACCATAGGGGTTGGCCTGTTCCGTCGGCGCAGCGCCGGGCGGCGGCGTGGCGGCGGCGGGCGCCGGCGCGGCGGCAGCCGGAGCAGCCGTCTGATCCGCGGCAGGCGCCGCGGTCTGGCCGGTAGCGGGTGCTGCGGACTGATCCGGAGCGCCGCCCGGCGTTGCCATGGCAGGAGCCGGCGGCTGATTGTTCTGCGCGGATGCCGGGCCGAAGCTCAGTCCGGCCAGGAGGGCGACAGCAGCAGCGATCGCCAGTTTCTTCGAGATCATGTCTTCAACACTCCGTAAAATTAGATAACCCAAACGCACCGGCCTGCTTTGCAGGCGCGGGTTCATCCTCTCAATTTCCAGACAATTTTGTACTGCTTCGTCGATTCGATCGGCGAACCGTTCTGTGTCGCGGGCGAGAAATGCCACCTTGCTTCGACGCATTTCTGCGCAGCTTCATCCAGCTCTGGGAAACCGCTTGACGCCGAGACCGTGACGTTTTTCACGCTGCCATCAGCGCCAATCTGAATCGCGACGGTGGTTGCACCCTCGTGATTGAGGCGCACGGCGAGAGGAGGATAGTAGCTCGACGCGCAGTTGTTGTTGCGGCCTGCCGCCAGCGTCGCCGGCGCGGCGGCGGCCTTCGGCGGCGGCGCAACCTGATTGGTCACGGCGGTGATTGCATTCGTCGGCGCGTCGTTCGCGATGACGATATCCGGCGGCGGAATGAACGGCGGCGGCGGCTTCACCATATCCGGCGGCGGCGGCGGCGGTGTCTTCGGCGTCTCCGGCGGCTTCTCCTTCACGATATCGGCTTTGATATCGTCGGGAAGCTTTTCGATGATCTGGGACGCGAGGCCACTTGCCAACGCATAGATGATGCCCACTTGAAGGACCACAGCGGCCGTGAACGCCATCACGCGGCGTGGCGCGGCTTGTGTCTGGAAAGGCCTTAAATCGTGTTGTGGTTGTTCCATTGACCTACACTAACCAATCGAAATGCGACCCGGCGTCATCACGCCGGGCCCGGTGATTGAAAACCAGGCTTGCACAACCCCTCCCCTTGCACCGCGGGTCACGGCACGCATTCTTGGTGTTCTTTTGAGACATCGTAGTCATGCTTCTCGGCGCGGTCTAGCGTTTCGATTGGTAAATGGCTGTCCGTGTGTATCGAAATGTCCACACACCACATTTCCCGGTACGAAAGCTTCGTCTCCTATTTTCTCGCGCAATTCGGCGGAATTTCGATATGCGGCAAATCGTTCCTGCCGCCATCTCTCCCGTAGTGAACCCGCCTGATGCGCGACGGCGATTTTCAAAAACTTGTGATAATACAAAGTATTCCGCAAAATCCGCTGACGGCACCGTCAAATTGACGGCCAACAGCCTGAGCATTAGCGTTTGAGAAGGCGTGAGGTTCCCGCAAGGGATTTAAGGGAACGCGGTGCAATACCGCGGCTGCCCCCGCAACTGTGACCGGCAAGCGGTCGTCCAAATACCACTGAGGCTGCAACGCCTTGGGAAGGCGGACGAAAGCGATTGAGCCGGGAGCCAGGAGACCTGCCTCACACCGTCGTCCTGTTTCCAGCCGGGGATGGCTGGGGACTGCGGGGGAAACCGTCGCGACGACATTTTGGAGTCGTCGCCGCGGGGTCTGTTGTGCACAGAAAATCATCACATCACTGCTCCCGCGTGCCGGCTCCTGGAAACCAACCCAGGAGAAAATCATGCGCAGGCATTCCCTTGTTGTTCTGACGGCCATTCTTTTATCGAGCGCGGCCACGCCCGTTTTTGCGGACGACATAGAAACCGTCGTCGTTTCCGCGACACGCACCGAACAGCCGCAGGCCAAGACCGGCGAAACGGTGTCGGTGATCGATTCGGCGACGCTGCAAAATCTGCAGACGGTCAGTCTGACCGACGCGTTGGTGCTGACGCCCGGCGTCACCGTCAATCAGTCCGGCGGCATCGGACAGCCGACAACCGTCAGCATCCGCGGCGCCGAAACGGGCCAGACGCTTGTCCTTATAGATGGCATACGCATCAACGATCCCAGCGGCACCGATAGCGGCGCCATCCTGGGCGACGTGCTGGTCAACAATATCGACAAGGTGGAAGTTCTGCGCGGCCCGCAATCCACGCTCTATGGCAGCGACGCCATCGGCGGAGTGATCGACATCTTCTCCAAGCGCGGCGGCAATGCGCCCTTCGCGCTGACAGCCAGCGCCGAGGGCGGCTCACTCGACACGTATCATCTGAACGCAGCGGCGAACGGGACCAGCGGCGCCGTCGAATATGGCGCGGCCGCGAACTTCATCCACAGCAACGGCATCTCCGCCGCCGACAGACGCAACGGCAATCCGGAAACGGACGGCTATCGCAATTTCGGCGCAACGGCGAACACGCGCGTTCACTTCAATGACGCCATCAGCCTGGATCTGCGCGGCTATTACACGAATACGAAAGTCGATTTCGACGACAATTCGCAATTCTTCCCGCCGTTCCTCACGCTCGATTCGGCGGCCTACAACACCAACCGCTTTCTTGCGGGCTATGCGGGACTGAATGTCGATCTCTTCGGCGGCATGTTCCACAACCGCTTTGCGGTGATGCACACCGACAGCGATCGCGAGTTCTACGATTCCATCTTCGACACGATCCACAAGAACGACACCGACAAAGGCCACGCCACGCGCTTCGAATATCAGGGCGTGGTGGACCTGGCGCCGGAATATCAGCTCACCTTCGGCGCGGAGACGCAGCACGTTTCCTTCGTGAGCGATTTCTTCAACTCGGTCCCCGCCTTCGCCAGTTCCAGCAAGGGCGGCAACACCATCAGCGGCTACTACGCGCAGGCGCAGGGCACATTCTTCGATGCGCTCACGCTGACGGGCGGCGTCCGTTACGACGAAGATTCGAAATTCGGTCACCACACATCGGTGAAGCTCGCGGGCGCTTACGACTTCCATGAAGGCACGACGCTGCATGCGAACTACGGCGACGGCTTCAAGGCGCCGTCGCTTTACGAGATGTTCTCGCAATATGGCAGCACCTCACTTCGTCCGGAGACGTCGCACGGCTGGGAAGTGGGCGTCGATCAATCGCTGCTCGATGGCCGCGTGCGCGGCGGCGTGACCTATTTCGAACGCCGCACGAGCAATCTGATCGACTTCCAGAGCTGCTTCGTGGCCGCGCCGCCGGCCCAATGCGCCGATCCGGCCGTCGCCACGGCGGGCGGGTTTTACTTCAATGTCGGCAAGACACGCGTCACCGGATGGGAAGCGCAGGTCGCGGCCAACATCACCGACACGCTCACCGCGTCGGCGAACTACACCAACATGGACAGCAGGGATCTGATCACCGGCCTGCCGTTGCCGCGCCGCCCGCGCGACAATGCCAGCGCCATGCTGACCTGGGCGCCGTCCAACTGGTCGATCGGCGGCAGCGTGAATTATGTCAGCCACGAAATCGACCAGTATGACAGCAGCACCACACCGCCCACGGCTTTCGTGAACGGCGGCCACACGCTGTTCAACCTGTTCGGCCAATACAGCTTCGATCGGTGGAGCCTGTATGGGCGCGTGGAGAATCTGTTCGCCGAACACTATGAGCCGCTGATCGGCTATGGCGCGCCCGGCCGCACCGTCTTCGCGGGCATCCGGTTCAATCAGTAAAAAGAATCGACCCTCCCCTTGAGGGAGGGTCGAAATTTGCTTCGCAAATTTCGGGGAGGGGTGGCGGCAAAAGACCCCTCCCCGAAAAATTCTCCGCGTCGCTTCGAATTTTATCGGCTCTCCCTCAAGGGGAGGGCGAGTCTCAACTCGCGAGCGCTATCGGCCGCGCCGTGCGGCGTATCTTGCGATAGACGCCGCGCACCGATGCGTCGTCCGGCGCGAAGGCGGTGCTGGCGCCTTCCAAGGTTTCGGATGCGCCCAGCGCCAGATAGCCGTCATCGGCAAGCACTTGTGAAAACGCCTTGAGACAGGCGCGCTTGGCGAGCGGTTCGAAATAGAGAAATGCGTTGCGGCAATAGATGACGTCCACCTCGCCCAACCAGCCGTAAGAATCCAGCAGGTTGAAGGTGCGGAAGCTCACCATGCGGCGGATGCGCTCGCTGATGCGCCACTGGTCGCCGTCCTGCGCGAAATAGCGGACCAGCGTTTGCGCTGGCAGGCCGCGCTGCACTTCATATTGCGAATAACGGCCTTCGATGGCGCGCGAGATAGCGAAGCCGCTGATGTCGCTTGCGATCAGATCGATCCGCCAATCCTTGGCGATCTTCGCTTCATCCAGGATCATCGCCAGGGAATAAGGCTCCTGCCCCGTTGACGCCGCGGCGCACCAGATACGCAGCCGGCGGCTGGTGGCGCGCGCGCTCAACAGCGAGGGCAGCACCACGCCGCGGAAATGATCGAAACAGGACTTGTCGCGGAAGAACGACGACTCGTTGATCATCATGGCATCGGTCACCGCGCGCGCCAGATCTTCCGGCGCATCCCGAAGCTCTGCAAAGAGTTCGTCCGTTTTGCGGAATCCATAACGGCGCGCCACGGGCGCCAGACGGCTTTTCGCCAACTGCGTCTTGGTCGGCGCCAGATGAAATCCCGCGCGGCGTTTGAGCAGATCGGCAAGATAGGCGAATTCGGCGGCGTTCACGCAGGCATCCTCACATCAGGCCCGTTTCCACGAACTTCTCCTTCAGGGTGTCGCGGTCGAACGGCTTGAGGACGTATTCGTTGGCACCGGCGCTTAGCGCTTCGCTGATATGGTCGACATCGTGCTCGGTCATGGTGCCGATGATGACGGGCTGCTTTTCGCTCTTGGTGCGGCGGAGCGCGCGCACCAGTTCAATGCCGCCGGGATTGCCGAGATTGACGAGCACCACATCGGGCATCTGCGCACGGCAGGCGGTGAGCGCGGACGCGCTCTCTTCCGCTTCCTCAGCGTAGAATTTCATCTCCGCAAGAAGATGGCAGACGACCTTCCGGATCACCCGGCTTTCGTCCACGACGAGACAATGCTTCATTCGCGCGGGTCCACAACCGAATCCGCGCGAATTCTAGAGAACAACGGTAAATTGAAGCTGAAGGAACCACGTCGGGCCTTAATTACCCGGCAACCAGTTCGACAACGCCATCGCGCGCCGAAAGCGTGAGGCCGGCGTTCACGCCGCGCGCCAACTTGTGGGTGAGGTAGGCCTGGATCGAGCGGCCGTCGAGCGGCGCTGACGGCTCGCCAAGAGCGGCCTTTTCGACTTCCTCCAGCAAGCGGGCGTTGGTTCCCGTGGCGCGAACGGTAAAGCCGGGTGTGGTGGGATTGGCAGAGGTCTCGACCTTCACTTCTCCGCCACGCGGCAGACTGTCGATGGCCAGAAGCGTCGCGTTCATCAACAGCTTCGCCCAATCCTTGGGCCAGTTAAGCGGAGCGGCCTGCCAATCGATCGAAACCTTGCCGCCATTCACGAGGCCTTTGACGACGCGGCCGACTTCGTTGAGATCCAGCTCCGCGCCTGCGGAGCCTGCCGCACCGAACGCCACGCGCGCGAACTGCAGCCGCGCCGCGGCCTGTTCGGCGCTGGAGGCGACCAGTTTCAGCGCATCGGCGCGCATTGTGGCATCCCGCTCGTCTTCGAGCACTTCCAACCCGTTGACCACGGCGCCGACTGGGCTAACAAGATCGTGGCACACCCGGCTCACCAACATGGCGGCGAACTCCAGATCGTTCATGGACGCGTGCTCCTGGGCGGCTGTAATGGTTTGCATTCGGTTACTTACTGAGACCGCTATTAAGGAATGCTTAATATGGCTTCAACCACCGAGCCTACTTCTTTTGCCTGCGCGCTGGCCGATATCGCTGCCCGGGCGGGCGACATCCTGATGCGGCATTACGCGGCGGAATCCATCGCCAGCCGCAAGAAAGAAGACTTTTCCCCGGTGACGGCGGCGGATGAGGAAGCCGAGACCTTCATCTTGGCCGAACTTCTGAAGCTGACGCCCGACGTGGCGGTGATCGCGGAGGAGCAGGTCGCTTCCGGCCATGTCCAGAAGATCGGCGCACGCTTCTTTCTCGTCGATCCGCTGGACGGCACCAAGGAGTTCATCAACCGCAATGGCGAGTTCACGGTGAACATCGCGGAGATCGTGGACGGCAATCCGGTGCGCGGCGTCGTCTATGCACCCGCGAAAGGCCGGCTCTGGTTGGGCGAGACTCCCGGCGGCGCGTGGGAAGTGCCGATGCCGCCGGGCGCGAAATTCGCCTGCAACGCCTCGCATGCGATCCATGTGCGCAAAGCGCCCGCCGATGGGATGATCGCGGTCGCCAGCCGCAGCCATCGCGATACCAAGACCGAGGAATATCTCGAGCATTACAAGATCAGGGATTTTATCAGCGCCGGATCGTCGCTCAAGTTCTGTCTCGTCGCGACCGGCGAAGCGGACATCTATCCGCGCCACGGCCGCACGATGGAATGGGACACGGCGGCCGGACATGCGGTGCTCATGGCGGCGGGCGGCAGCGTGACGCGCATCGATGGCTCGCCTTTTATCTATGGCAAGAGCGGCGAGGATTTCGCCAATCCGTTCTTTGTGGCGAAAGGCGCCTGATTACTGATCGTAATCGTGGCGGCTGGAATAGAAGACAAGCGCCATCAATCCGCCGCCGACGGCGATGGTGAAGAAGACGCCCAGCGCCATGAACAGCCAGCCAAGCGGAGAAATGCCGACGCCGCTCATCGCTTCCCACGAATGCACGGCGTAGGCGATCGCCGCGGCGAGAAATCCCAGCAGAACGATGATGGCGATCCAGCCGGCAACGCCGAGGCGATTGTTCGAAGATTCGGGAGCTTCCTTCATTGCGCGATCCTAACACGCGCGCCACGCGAAGTTACATCGCCTTAACGTGCAATATTGCCCCATCCGCACCGGTGACAATCAGCGTGTCGCCCTTGCGCGGGCTGGAACCATCGCTGGTGTTGGCGTTCCAGCGGCTGTCGTCGACGCGCACCGCGCCGCGCCCGCCGTGGAAATCATCCAGCGCCAGAACGTGGCGGCCCTTATATTGAGCGCTGCGGTCGTTGAGATTGTGATGCGAGGTGCGTTCGGCGCGTCCCAGTTTCGAGCGTTTCCACAAGATCGTCGCGGCGACCGCGATGATTGCAAAGAGAAACACCGCCAGCCTGCCATCAAGAGACGGCACCGCGAATTTCAACACGCCAACGAGAAGCGCGGCAATGCCGGGCCACAGCAGATATTGCGTGGTGCTGGCGATCTCCAACGCGAGCAGCAACGCACCCAGCGCCCACCAATGCCAGGCGGGCTGATTGTTCACGAACTCGGTCAGCGCCTGCATGGCGTCACGTCCCCGCCGGACGGCCCGGACCCGCGGGCGGCGCGGTCGTGCCTGCTGGCGGCACCGTGCCGGAGCGCGGTGCGACGGTCGTTCCCGCTGCGGCGCGTGTCGCCGTGGGCGTTGCGGAATGCGCGACCTGTTGCGTCATCGCGTCTTTCGTCAGTTCCGCGATACCGGCGATAGAACCAAGAAGTCCCGCGGACTCCATCGGCAGAATGACGAATTTCTGGTTCGGGCCGTTCGCAAGTTGCGCAAAGGCATCGACATATTTCTGGCCGAGGAAGTAGTTCAGCGCATTCACGCTGCCCGCTTCCACCGCATCGGACACCATCTGTGTCGCCTTCGCTTCGGCCTGCGCGAGGCGCTCGCGCGCTTCGGCGTCTCGGAATGCGGCTTCCTTGCGGCCTTCGGCCTGCAGGATCGCCGATTGCTTGGCGCCTTCCGCGCGCAGGATCGCGCCCTGCTTTTCGCCATCGGCCTGCGTGACTTCAGCGCGGCGATAGCGTTCGGCCTTCATCTGGCGCGCCATCGCTTCGGTGATATCAGTCGGCGGCGACAGATCCTTGATCTCGATACGCGTAACTTTCACGCCCCACGGGCTTGTCGCGGAATCCACGACACTCAGAAGCCGCTGGTTGATCTCGTCGCGCTTGGACAGCACCTCATCCAGATCCATCGCGCCGATCACGGTGCGCGCATTGGTCAGACAGAGGTTGGTGATGCCTGCTTGAAGATTGGCGACCTCATATGCTGCCTTCGCCGCATCCACGACCTGATAGAAGGCGATGGCGTCGGCCGTAACGGTGGCGTTATCGCGCGTGATGACCACCTGGCTGGGGATCTGCAGCACTTCTTCCATCACCGAAAGCTTGCGGCCGATGCGATCGAAATAAGGGACGATCAGGTTGAGGCCTGGCTTCAAGACGCGCGTGAAACGGCCGAAGCGTTCGACCGTCCATTCACGGCCCTGCGGCACCGATTTGACGCCGGCGAAAATGGTGATGAAGGCAAGAAAAAGAACGGCTAAGACGAACAGCGTTGCACCGTCCATGAATGTCTCCCCAAGGCCTTGCGCGAATCTGGCGCGAGGCGAATCTGTGCCTGATAGATGGGGAAGCCAAGACGCCGGGAAAAGGCCCTGTGGAACGATTGTCCCGCCTTGGAATTGTCACGATGGGCGGTAACCATCGAAACTTGCTGATTTGCCTGCCCCTTATCGGAGAACGTCATGATCTTGCAGCGTCTTTTCCCCGCCCTGGTCGCCGCCTTTGTGAGCTTCGTGGCGATCGTTCCGGCGGGTGCGCAGGATGACCGGCCGCCGCCGCGCGTCGAAGGCCATGAAGGCGACAGCTTCACCCAGAACGAAGTCGTACAGGCCGGCGCCAACTTCTTCGGTGTGACGACCGAAGCCATGGCCAAGGGTATTCAGAAGGTGTTTTCCGACTATGGCCTGCCCGACGCTTACATCACCGGTGACGAAGGTTCGGGCGCAATTGTTGTCGGCCTGCGGTACGGACAGGGCTGGCTGATCCGCAAGGGCGCCGATCCGGTGCGCGTCTATTGGCAGGGGCCGAGCGTCGGCTGGGATTTCGGCGGCAATGCTTCGAAGATGTTCGTGCTCGTTTACAATCTGCGCGAACCCGACCGGCTGTTTCAAAAATTCCCCGGCGTGGATGGAAGCTTCTATCTCGTCGCCGGACTCGGCGTGAATTACATGCGCGCGAACGGCATCACATTGGCGCCGATTCGCTCAGGCGTGGGACTGCGCGCGGGCGTGAACGCGGGCTATGTGACCTTCACGCGCGAACAGACCTACAACCCGTTCTGAGGATCAGGCCGTCGCCTGCTCTTCTTTGCGCGTGCCGGCCGGCGCGGGCAGATAGAGCAGAAGCGCGGCCGCGACATAGGTGGACGAGAACGTGCCCACCAGAATGCCGAACAGGATCGCGCCCGAGAAATCGCGCAAGGCCGGGCCGCCGAATAGCGCCAGCGGCACCATGGTGAGCGCGGTCGCCACCGAAACCAGCGTCGTGCGTGTCGCGATCTGATTGGTGGAGAGGTTGATCAGTTCCGGCAATGGCATGCGCTTGTATTTGCGCCGGTTCTCACGGATGCGATCGAACACCACGACCGTGTCGTTGATCGAATAGCCCGCGAGCAGCAACAGCGCCGCCACCGAGTTCAGCGAAAAATCCAGATGCAGCACTGAGAAGAATCCGGCGGTGACAAGCACGTCATGGCCGGTCGCGATCAACGCGCCGACGCCATATTGCCATTCGAAGCGGAAGGCGACGTAAACCGAGATCAGCAGAATGGCGAGCACCGTCGCGAGCACGCCGTCGTGGAAAAGCTCTTCGGACACTTTGGGGCCGATGACCTGCGCGTTTCGGAACGTGAAGGCGCTGCCGAGCTTGTTCTTGATCGCCGTCGCGGCCGCATCGCCGGACTGATCGGCCTTCGGCTGGACGCGGATGAGCGCGCAGGAATTGGCGGGCGTGTCGCAGGCGCCGCCGCCGAAATACTGGATCTGGGCATCGCCGAAACCAAGGCTGTCCACCTTGTTGCGCATGGTGCTGATGTCGATCACCTGCGGCGCCTTCACCTCCAGCAGCACGCCGCCCTCGAAATCGATGCCGAGGGCGAGGCCGTGCCAGAGCAGCGAAACGACCGTAACGAGCAGCAGCAGCCCATCCAGCGCGAAGGCGGGATAGCGCCAGCCGACGAAATCGACATTGGTGGTCTCGGGAATGAAGCGCAGAAACGACATGGGTCCGGCCTGTCAAAAGCGGGCGCACCAATAGCCGCAAGGGCGTTTGGCGGCAAGTTTCAGGGGGTTACGGTCCGAACAGGCGCGGAAACCCCGCATATGTCGAGGTTCGGAAAGCCGCCTCGGTGATAGAACTCCGGGGCCGGATGGCGCTTGGCGTCCTTGAAGGCGGCAAAGGCCGCGCTGTCGGTCCGCATCACCTGATAATGCGGACGGTCCTTCGCCGGAAGGTCTGAGGCCAAAGTCATGTGCAGGATGGGATCGCGCTGCGACACGTCCTGGATCACGCCGGCGTCCACGTCCGGATTCCCGCGATTGAGCTTCTGAAGATATTGCATGCCGGACAGCACGCGGCCGAAGGCGGTGAGGTTGTGATCGAGGCGGCGCGGCGCTTCACCGATGACGATGTAGAATTCGGTGGTCGCCGTATCCTCGGCATTGTCGCGCGCAAAGGCGAAGACGCCGGGACACTGCACCATCCACGCCTTGCCGGTTTTCGGATCGCGTCCGGCCGGGAACCCGTTCACATGCCCCACTTCCGGCGCGACGAGATCGGGATTGCCCAGCGGCGTGAACGGCGCGCTTGCCGGAAGTGTCGCGTCCAGTTCCGCTTTCATCGGCGGCCATTTCTTGAGGATCTCCGGATTGACCGGCGCATCTGCCGTCGCAGAGGTGTCCTGATCGGCGCCGCCTTGCGCCACGAAGCCGTCGATCACGCGATAGAAGGTCAGGCCGTCATAGAAATGCGCGCGCAGGAGCTTGCGCATCCGCGCGACGTGACCGGGCGCGAATTCCGGCGACAGTTCCACGGCGACCGTGCCGTATTTCGTTTCAATCAGAACCAGATTGTCCGCAGAAACATCCCGCCAATCGTTTGACGAAGGGACCGATGCCGCAGGGGCAACGGGCTTGGGTGCATCGGCGGCCCAAGGAGAGTTGACGCCGGCTCCGGCCAGCAACGCGACAACAAGCGCGGACAGATGCAATGGCTTCATGGTTGTTCTCCCCCTGACGATTGACAATAAATCACTTTATGGCCGGCGCAGCGAACAATGAGACGGAAGATAAAGGCGCCGCCGGAGCGTTACCTACGCTGCTGTCCGTCATGTTCATCAATCTCGTCGGCTTCGGCATCGTGGTGCCGCTGCTGCCCTTCTACGCCAAATCCTTCAACGCAGCGCCCTGGCAGATCGCGTTGATCTTCTCAGCCTACGCCATCGGCGCCTTCTTCGGCGAGCCGTTCTGGGGGCGGTTGTCCGACCGCATCGGACGCAAGCCGCTTCTCGTCAGCACGGTGACCGGCAACTGTCTTTGCTATCTCGCCCTCGCCTTCGCGCCCAATGTCACCATCGCCTTCGTTGTGCGGCTCCTGGGCGGCATGGCGAGCGGCAACAATTCGGTGATTCAGGGCTACATCGCCGATGTCAGCACGCCGGACCAGCGCTCAGGGCGCATGTCGCTTCTGGGCGCGGCCTACAATATCGGCTTCATCGTCGGCCCCGCGCTCGGCGGATTGCTTGCGCATCCGTCCGCCGGACATGCCGGTTTCGGATTGCCGCTGTTCGTCTGCTCGGGCCTGTCGGCGATCTGCGCCACGGCGATTTTTCTCTTCGTGCCGGAGAGCCGCGTGCATCGCGAACATTTCAGCCAGGGGCCGAGCCGCTGGGCGGTGGTCGGCAGCGTGCTGCGCCATCCCGCCATCGGGCGGTTGATGCTGGTGACCTTCCTCGCCGGCTGCGCCTTCAATGGCGTCGAATATGTGTTCGGGCTTTGGACGCAGGCACGCTTCGGTTGGGGGCCGCAACAGGTCGGCGGCGCGTTTGCCGTCACCGGCATCGTCGCCGCCATCAATCAGATCACACTGACGGGACGGCTGTCGCGGAAATTCGGCGAGGCGCAAATGCTCGCGGCCGGCATGGCGCTCACCATGCTGTTCACCGCGCTGCAGCCGTTCTCGATGAATGCGATCTTCGTCATCGTCTGCCTCGCAGTCGCCGCGTTCGGACAATCGGTGGCCTGGCCGAATGTTTCCGCGTTGATCTCGCGCAATGTCGACTGGAATCATCAAGGACAATATCAAGGACTCAACAATGCCGTCGGTGCGTTGGCCCGTCTCGTCGGGCCCTTCATCGCGGCACTGGCGTTTTCGGGAATAAGCGTGGATGCGCCGTTCTTCGTCGCGGCTTTGCTGGTAGTGCCGGCGATCTTCCTCGCTTGGTCCTCCCGCAATCCCCGAGCGCCGGACACTCTCACCACGATGTGATCGCGCTCCCCGCGCCGCCCCGCCTAGTCTCCATGCGTCTGGCACTTTCGGGGAAGATCGCCATGAAAATAACGCCGCTGTTTTTCGCAGGCTTGCTCGCTGCGCCAAACCTTGCGCTTGCGGCGCCGCCTGCAACGATGCCGCTACCGCCGCCCGGCTGTACCTCCGATGAAAACAGACAGCTCGATTTCTGGGTCGGCAAGTGGAACGTCTATCCAAAGCAAAATCCAGCTATGCATGTCGCCGACAGTCTGGTGGAAAAGAAATATACCGGCTGCGCGATCCGCGAGAACTGGATGCCGTTGATGCCGGTGAGCGAAGGCGGCGGAAGCCTGAGCACCTATGTGCCGGAGAAAAAGATGTGGCGGCAATTCTGGGTGGATTCCTCCGGCGCCGCCGTCGATTTCCAGGGCGGGTGGAACGGCAACGCCATGGTCATCACCGGCGTATGGCCCGCACCGAAAAACCCAAAACAGATCACACGCATGCGTTACATGCCGCTTGCCGACGGCAGTGTTGAGCAGCGCGGCGACACTTCCGACGACAACGGAAAGACGTGGCAGCCAAGTTTCGACTTCATCTACAAACGCGCGCAATAGCCGACGCTGCTGGAATTCCGAAGCGTTGAATTTTCCAACTAGTCTTGCCGGGCATTTGCACCGCCTCTAGATGTTCAATGTCGAACACCGGGGCTTGCGATGGCTGAGCAACATTTCACGGACGAAACCGACGCGCCGTTGTCAGCGCTGGGCATCTGGCGTTTCTGGCCGCTGCGGTTCGTATTGTTCTTCGTCGTTCTCACCGGCGCTTATGTCGGCTGCGGTTTGCTGGCAGGCGTCGTTCCCAAAAAGCTGCCAATCATTCCCGTCGATCTCTCGCGGCCCGCGTTCGTGCTTCTGGGCATCGCGATCATGATCACGATCTATCGCCTTCTGGTGCGCTGGACGGAAAAGCGCGGCACGGCCGAACTCGCCGCAACGCGCGCGTTTCCGCATCTGCTGGGCGGCATGCTTCTTGGCTTTGCGATGTTCAGCGGCGTGATCGCTATCGATGTCGCATTGGGCGGGGCGCGCATCGAAGGCTTTGCAGGGTTTGACGGTCTGGTGACCGCGTTCTCGATGGCCCTGCTCGCCGGCGTGGCGGAAGAAATCATTTTCCGCGGCGCGATCTACCGATTGCTGGAAGACGGCTTCGGCACGCTGATCGCCATCGTGTTGTCCGGCGCGTTGTTTGGACTTCTTCACGCCCTCAATCCCGGCGCGACATTGGCGAGCACGGCCGCCATCGCCGTGGAAGCCGGTGTCCTTCTGGCGGCGGCCTATCTGGTGACGCGCTCTTTATGGCTCGCCATCGGATTGCATATCGGCTGGAATTTCACCGAAGGCGGCATTTTCGGCGCGGCGGTGTCCGGCGGAAAATCGCACGGTCTCATCACGACGGTATTCGCCGGGCCGGACTGGCTGACCGGCGGCAAGTTCGGACCCGAGGCTTCGCTGACGGCCGTGATCCTTTGCGTCGTGGTGGCGTTGGTGCTGCTGGGCGTGGCGATCCGGCGCGGCGAATGGAAGCCACTGCGCTTCAAGCTAGCGACGGCCTGATACAGACAAGCCATTTCCCGTGGGGCGAAAGCTCGCCTATCGTGCGCCCGGTTTTGCCGGGAACACATCCATGCTTGAAGCGATCCGCCCTGTCACGCTCGATGAGATCCGCGCCGCGGCGAAGCGCATTGGCGGCACGATCCAGCGTACACCGCTGGTGAAGCTGCAGCTTGGCAAAGACCAGCCGGATATCCGCCTCAAGCTGGAAAACCTCCAACCGATCAACGCCTACAAGCTGCGCGGCGCAGCGAACGCCGTGGCGATGCTCTCCGATGCCGATCGCAAGAAAGGCGTGTGGACCATCAGCGCGGGCAATGCCGGACAGGGCGTGGCTTACGCCGCGCGGGCCGCGGGCGTGCCGTGCACGGTGGTGGTGATCGACACGGCGCCGGAATCCAAGAAGGAGCGCATGGCGGCGCTGGGCGCGAAGCTGATGCTCTCGCCGTTCGACAAATGCTGGCAAGCAATGGAAGACCGCGCCTATCCCGGCGTGGAAGGCACCTTCGTGCATCCTTTCGACGATCACGACTTCATCGCGGGCAATGCGACACTCGGTTTGGAGATTTTGGAAGACGCGCCGGACGTGAAGACAGTGATCGGCAGCATCGGGGGTGGCGGATTGGTGACCGCACTGGCGAGTTCGGTAAAAGCCTTGAAGCCGGATGTGAAAGTTTTCGGCGCGGAACCGGAAACCGCCGCACCCGGCGCAGCGTCTTTCGCAAAAGGCGCGCCGCAAGTGTTCGACAAATGGGAATACTCCTTCGTCGATGGCGCAGGCGGAAAAAGCATGTTCCCGCGCATGTGGGAGCGGATGAAGGATATCGTGGACGGCTCCATCGTCGTATCGCTTGATGAAACCAAGCGCGCGATGAAGCTGATGGCCGACAAAGCCCGCATCATCTCCGAAGGCGCGGGCGCACTGCCTCTGGCGGCTGCCCTATCTGGCAAAGCGGGAAACGATGGGCCGATCGTTGCCATCGTGTCTGGCGGCAATATCGACCTGAAAAAGTTCTGCGAACTGATTGGCTGAAGATGGAGCAGCTATGAGCGACGCTATCGGTCCCGGCGATCTGGTTCTATGCGTCAACGCAGCCCCGAACCATGTCACGGGAAGGCCGGTGCCGCTCGTGGCTGGAGAGACCTATCAAGTCGTCATGGTCATGGAATTTGCCTGCCCGTGCGGACGCTCCGATGCTCTTCTGGACGTAGGCGTCGATTTCGCGTGGTGCCAGACGCGCTTCCGGCTTCTGCCCAAGCCCAAGGCCGAGAAGAAGCCGCGCCGCGTCTCGGCGCCCAAAGAGAAAGAGACAGTGCGATGAAAAGGAGGCTGCGGATTGGATGGCGCCCGCTCGCTTCGCTCCGTGGCGCTCAATTTTTGTAAGCTCGCTGCGCTCGCCAACAAAAATTGGCGCTCCCACGGGGAATCGAACCCCGGTTTCAGCCTTGAGAGGGCCGCGTCCTAACCGCTAGACGATGGGAGCGTCGCGCGGGATGCGGCTTATAGTTTGGCCGCCCGTGCCGATCAAGCAAGCCCGTTCAGGCTGCGTTTTCTGCGGGTTGCGGCGCGATCGCCAGCGACTGCCAGCCGTAACCGAGCCGCTGAAATGCCGTAAGACTGACCGCGTCGCCCGATATGGCGGCAATCAGCCAGAGAAAGCCGTCTTCGCCATCGCCATCGCGCGCGCTGGGTTCGGCGCGGCCATTCGGGTGCGAGTGATAGCAGCCAATGATCGCCCGTCCGTTCGCGCGCGCCATGCGCAGCGCGCGGAAATGATCGGCGGGATCGATTTCGAAACGGTCGGCATCTTCGGAAATGTTGCGCGCGGGATGCAAGGCCGCGACGCGCAACGCGTCGCCTTCGATCAGGCCGCAACATTCGCGCGGAAAAGCGGCGCGGGCTTCACGCGCGATCTGCTCGCGCAAATCATCGACAAGAAGAAGTCTGGACGTCACGGACTCTTGGGCGCGATCTGGCCGACGAGATGGCCGTCGGTGGCGCTGAAGATATAGACGCTGGTGCCGCCCGGCGTCTTCACGGTCATCACCAGGTTCGATCCGGCCACCTGCGTGGACTCGATTTTGGCGCCCGCCGGGAGTTCGAATTTCGCATTGTTGTTGGATTGACCCGGCGCGTGGCCGGACATGCGCATGCCGATGCCGACCACCACCATCACGAAGGCCAGGAGCAACAGCACGCCCAGGACGATGACGGCCACCTTCGCGCCGCGGTAGGTTATGGTCGATTTCGGGTCTATAGCATCGCTCGTGGAAACGTCACTCACGGAAACATCCTTTGGCGGAAGCTCGCGCTCCGTCCCTGTCGCGGACGAGCACGCAGGGTTGCGGCTCGACCGCTTTCTGGCTGCGCAACTCGGCGATCTCAGCCGTGCGCGGTTGCAGGGCCTGATCGCGTCCGGCGCGGTGTCGAAAAGCGGCGTGACGATAAAAGACGGCAATACACGGGTCAAACCGGGCGAGGTTTACGATGTGCATGTGCCCCAGGCCACGCCCGCCTCGCCTGTCGCGCAGGATATCCCGCTCGACGTGGTTTACGAGGACAACGACCTCATCATCATCGACAAACCGGCGGGCCTTGTCGTGCATCCGGCGGCAGGCAATCCCGATGGAACCCTGGTCAACGCGCTCATCGCTCATTGCGGCAACTCGCTGAAAGGCATTGGCGGCGTCGCGCGCCCCGGCATCGTGCATCGTCTCGACAAGGATACGAGCGGCTTGCTGGTCGCCGCGAAGAACGAGCGCGCGATGACGAGCCTCGCCAAGCAGTTCGCCAACCACACCGTCGAGCGCGCCTATAACGCCGTCGTCTGGGGCGTGCCGCGCCTCGGCGAAGGCATGGTGGAAGGTCAGATCGGCCGCAATCCGTTCGACCGCAAGCGCATGGCGGTGCTGCGCGGCGGCGGCAAGCAAGCCCGCACGCGCTACAAGGTGATCGAGCGTTTCGGCGATGGGCCGCGACCTTTCGCAAGTTTAATCGAATGCCGCCTCGAAACCGGGCGCACCCACCAGATCCGCGTGCATCTCACCCATCTGGGCCACCCACTGATCGGCGACCAGACCTACGGCAAGGCGCATCGCCCGCCGCGGCCCAAGACGCCGGAACAGGAAATCGCCTTCAAAACCGCCTCGGAGTTCCCACGTCAGGCGCTGCATGCCTGGCTGCTCGGTTTCCAGCATCCGAGCCTGCACAAAACCTTACGCTTCGAGAGCAAATGGCCGCGCGACTTCGAAGGTCTTGTGACGGATCTGCGAGGCTTGAATCCGTGAGTTTTCGCCCCATATTTTGAACACATTCGGGGGCTGGACTCTGTCGTCGGTCAGCTTCCGAAAGCCCGGTTTCGACGGGCAAAAGGGGTTAAAATCATGAGCAGCCGCGGCGTTCCCGCATTACAGGGCGAAGCAGGTCTTTCGCGCTACCTCACCGAAATCCGGAAGTTTCCGCTTCTGGAGCCGGAACAGGAGTACATGCTCGCCAAGCGCTGGAAAGAGCATGAAGATCCCGGCGCTGCCCGCCAACTCGTGACGTCGCATCTACGCCTCGTCGCCAAGATCGCGATGGGCTATCGCGGTTATGGCTTGCCGCTTTCGGAGATCGTGTCCGAAGGCAATGTCGGCCTGATGCAGGCGGTAAAGCGTTTCGAACCGGACAAAGGTTTCCGCCTGGCGACCTACGCCATGTGGTGGATCCGCGCCGCCATCCAGGAATTCATCCTGCGTTCGTGGAGCCTTGTGAAAATGGGCACCACCGCGAACCAGAAGAAGCTGTTCTTCAATCTGCGCAAAGCCAAGAACCGTATCAGCGCGATCGAGGAAGGCGACCTGACGCCCGAACACACCAAGGAAATCGCACGGCAGCTCGCGGTGCCGGAAGAAGAAGTCACCAGCATGAACCGCCGCCTCTCCGGCGGCGACACATCGCTCAACGCGCCGATGCGCGCCGATGGCGAGTCCGAATGGCAGGACTGGCTGGCCGACGACACGATGGATCAGGAAACCCGCCTCGCCGAAGCCGAGGAGATGGGCGAGCGCCACGACCTTCTGGCCGGCGCGATGGGCGAACTGTCCGAGCGCGAGCGCGACATCATCGAAGCCCGCCGCCTGCGGGACGATCCGGCCACGCTGGAAGAGCTGTCGCAGAAATACGGCGTTTCGCGCGAGCGCGTGCGCCAGATCGAAGTGCGCGCTTTCGAGAAGCTGCAGCAGCAGATGAAGAACACGCTGGCGCAGAAACAAAGCGCCCAGGTGCACGCCTAACTCCAGATTTGCACTGTGATATGACGCGGCGCGCGGGCCGCTATGCGCCCGCGCCTGTGTCTTCACGCGCATCGCGCCGCTACCAATAGCAGCGTTGATGGAGATGGCGATGAAACTGAAGCTCTGGCAAGTCGATGCATTCGCGGAAAAGCCGCTGGAAGGCAATCCGGCCGCGATCGTTCCGCTCGAAAGCTGGATCGACGCCGGGCTGATGCAGAAGATCGCCAACGAGAACAATCTCGCCGAGACGGCGTTCTTCGTGAAGACCGGGCCAGGCAAATACGATCTGCGCTGGTTCACGCCGGAAGCCGAAGTCGATCTGTGCGGCCACGCCACGCTCGCCAGCGCCTACACGATCTTCAGCGAACTCGATCCGTCGCTCGCGCGCGTCGATTTCGAGACACGCTCCGGCACGCTGACAGTCGAGCGCGGCAAGGATGGGCAACTCGTCATGTCGTTGCCTGCCGATCCGATAACGTCATTCGACCGGCCCGCCGGCTTCGCGAAAACAATCGGCGACACGTTGGGCACGGCACCGCCTTCCGAAATCCACAAAGGCCGCTATATCGTGGCGGTATGGGACAACGCCCGCGATGTGCGCGGCATCGACGGACCGGGCGATATCGGCGGCGTTCTGCGCAAGCTGGGTATCTGGGGCCTGATCGCGACCGCGCCAGGTGATGAGGGATTTGATTTTATCTCCCGCTTCTTCGCGCCCGAGAAGGGTGTGCCTGAAGATCCGGTAACCGGCTCGGCGCATTGTGCGCTGGTGCCGTACTGGTCGAAACGGCTGGGCAAGAAAACGCTCAAAGCACGGCAGGTCAGCCCGCGCGGCGGCAATCTTCTTTGCACCGATGATGGCGCACGCACGATCCTGTCCGGAGGCTGCGCGCTTTATATGCGAGGAGAAATCGAGGTGTGACGGATCATTCCTTGTCTGTTTCTTCCTCTTCGTCTTCCGAATCGAACTCTTCATCCGTTTCGTCGTCGTAGCTCTCACCGAAAGCTTCGAGGCCTTCCGCGAGATAGTCGCCAAGCAATGGCAATCCCAAAAGGTATTGCGCCGTGCGCTTGTTGTGCTCGGTCTTGGCGGTATCGAGCGCTTCCTGCCATTCGTCGATGCCGTATGTGCCGCGGCCGAGCCAGGCGAGCGCGACGAGATTGGTCTGCTCTTCTTCGTCCATGCCATTGATGAAGGCAGTCAGCTCTTGCTGAACGGCGTCATTGTTCGGATCGTCTTCCAGAACATCGGCCATGCCATCGTCGATGGCGCCCGAACCTTCGTCCGGATCGGAATCGCCTTCCTTCGCATCGAACTGGCGGGCTTTCACGATAACGAAGCGTACTTTCTCCGGCGCGACGCCCAATTCCGGCAATTCGGCCTCGGCTCCCGGTTTTCCCTTTGTCGTGAGCGGCATAGCCCGTCCCTTTCTGATGCAAGCGGGGAGAAACGGTCATGACGGGTGTCGTGTTCCCAAGCTCTGCGTCAATGCGAGCCCACTTATGATTTGACGCATCACAACCCAAACCATAGAAAGGCTGCGGGCCACGCTCCCCCAACGGAGTGCGTTCATTCTGAAAGGAATGGCAGATGACAGGTAGTCGTCCGGCTGTGCGTCCCGCACGGCCTTTTTTTTCGTCCGGACCCTGCGCCAAACGGCCGGGTTGGACACCTGAAGCGCTTAGTGGCGCCCTGCTGGGCCGCTCGCACCGATCCAAACCCGGCAAAGCGAAACTCAAGGAAGCGATCGATCGAACCCGCGCGATCCTCGGCATTCCCGCGGATTATCGCATCGGCATCGTGCCGGCATCGGATACCGGCGCCGTCGAAATGGCGATGTGGTCGATGCTGGGGCCGCTGGAAGTGGACATCTTCGCCTGGGAGAGCTTCGGCGAAGACTGGGTGACGGACACCGTCAAGCAGCTCAAGCTGAAAACCACCGCGCACAAGGCCGATTACGGCAGGCTGCCCGAACTCAAGACCGCGAAGAATCGCGACGTCGTATTCCTGTGGAACGGCACCACCAGCGGCGTGCGCGTTCCTGATGCGAGTTGGATTCCCGCAGACCGCGACGGCATCACGATCTGTGATGCGACCAGCGCGGCATTTGCGATGGACCTGCCGTGGGACAAGCTCGATGTCACCACCTTCTCCTGGCAGAAGGTTCTGGGCGGCGAAGCGGCGCATGGCATGATCGTGCTTTCACCGAACGCCGTAACGCGGCTGGAGAATTACACGCCGCACTGGCCACTGCCCAAGATCTTCCGCATGACCAAGGGCGGAAAGATCGTGGAAGGCATATTCGAAGGCGAGACGATCAACACGCCGTCCATGCTGGCGCTGGAAGATTATCTCGACACGCTGAAATGGGCTGAAGGACTTGGCGGATTGAAGGCGTTGATCGCACGCTCTGAAGCCAATCTTGGCGCGATTGAAAAATGGGTGGCGAAATCGTCCTGGGCGGCGTTCCTCGCGGAAGACAAGGCGACGCGCTCCAACACCTCGGTGTGCCTGAAGATCGTCGATCCGTGGTTCACCGCGCTGGACGAGACCAACCGCCAGGACGTCGCCAAGAAGTTGGTCTCCTTGCTGGAGAAGGAAGGCGTGGCACTCGATCTGGGTGCCTATCGCAGCGCGCCGCCGGGACTTCGCATCTGGTGCGGTGCGACGGTTGACACAAAAGACGTCGAAGCTCTTACGCCCTGGCTCGATTGGGCATGGGCGCAGGTGAAGGCGTTGTAGCAACCGTTTCCGGAGGCTCCTGTGGCGTTCGTTCCTCAAAATCCGCTGGAAGACGCGTTGCTTCGCGCGCAAACCGAGATTCCCGCGCGCGAGACATTTTACGATCTTCTCAAAAGCGAAGTGCTGGCTGTGCCGGGCGATTGCGGACGCGCGGCTGGGGATGACGGCTTTGCTCGGGCCTTGCCCGGCGACGCGCTGAACATGCCGACCATGCGCATCAACGGCCGCATCTATCACCCAATCTTCAGCAGCATCGAGCGGTTGAAGACCTATCGCGACACGCCCTTCTTCTTCATTTCGGGGCACCATCTGTTCGAAAGCAAGCGCAACGCCGAGTTCCTCCTGAATCCGGGCTCGGATCTCGGCAAGGTCCTGACGCGCGATGAAGTCGCGTACTGCATGGATACGTCGGCGACGCGCAAGGCGCCGAGCAGCGCCCGAAAAGTGTATTGGCGCGAGCCGAAGGAATATCCGCAGAAGCTGGTGGAGGCCCTGCGCATGCTGTTCGCCAATCGCGGCGAGATCGTTTCGGCCGCTCTGCTGGAAGTTGCGTTCAGCGAACGCGCGGAGCCACCGCATCCTCTCATCGGAATCGAGGCTGCAGGTGACTGGAGAAAGACATTCGCCGAAATCAGCAAAATCACAGGCACGCTCCTGCCGGACACGATTGTCGATGTCGTTCCGCTCGATCGCGCCAAGCCCATGGATGAACTCGCCGCTGCCCTTCTAAAAGCCGCGCCGTTTTACGTGCGCGAAACGAAATTGCATTGAAAGGAAAGTCCGATGCCCAAGGTTCTTATTGCCGACAAACTCTCACCTGCCGCCGTCGCCATCTTCAAGGAGCGCGGCGTCGAAGCGGATTCGATTCCCGGTTTAAGCAAGGAAGAACTGCTCAAGATCGTCGATCAATATGACGGCATCGCCATCCGCTCCGCGACCAAGATCACCGCCGATGTGATCAAGGCGGCGAAGAAGTTGAAAGTGGTCGGCCGCGCGGGCATCGGCGTAGACAACGTCGATATTCCGGCAGCAACCGCTGCGGGCGTGATCGTGATGAACACGCCGTTCGGCAATTCGATTACCACCGCCGAACACGCCATCTCGCTGATGCTGGCGCTGGCGCGCGAGCTTCCCGCCGCCAACGCTTCCACGCAGGCGGGCAAGTGGGAGAAGAACCGCTTCATGGGCGTGGAGATCACCGGCAAGGTGCTGGGGCTGATCGGTGCCGGAAACATCGGCTCTATCGTCGCCGATCGCGCCAAGGGCTTGAAGATGCGCGTCATCGCATTCGATCCCTATCTCTCGCCGGAACGCGCGCAGGATCTGGGCGTCGAGAAAGTCGAGTTGAACGATCTCCTGGCGCGCGCGGATTTCATCACGCTGCACGTGCCGATGACGGCGGAGACGAAGAACATCATTTCCGCGGACGCCATCAACAAAATGAAAAAGGGCGTTCGCATCATCAACTGCGCACGCGGCGGCTTGATCGATGAAGCGGCGTTGAAAGTCGCGCTCGACAATGGCCATGTCGCCGGCGCCGCCCTGGACGTGTTCGAGGAAGAGCCCGCCAAAAACAACATTCTCTTCGGCAATGAAAAAGTCGTGGCAACGCCGCATCTGGGCGCGTCCACTTCCGAGGCGCAGGAGAATGTGGCGCTGCAGGTGGCCGAACAGATTTCGGATTACCTGCTCACCGGCGCGATCACCAATGCGCTCAACATGCCATCGATATCGGCGGACGAAGCGACCAAGGTGCGTCCGTGGATTTCACTGGCGGAAAAGCTCGGCGCGTTCACCGGCCAGCTCACCGACAGCAGCATCCAGTCGGTGGAGATTCTCTACGAAGGCACCGCGTCCGAACTCAATCAACGCGCGCTGACCCAGGCCGCGCTGGCGGGATTGCTGAAGCCGGCGCTCGGCGGCGTGAACATGGTCAACGCGCCGATCATCGCCAAGGAACGCGGCATCAAGGTGAGCGAAACGCGCCAGCCGCAACAGGGCATCTATGACGGCTACATCAAGATAACCGTCACGCTGGATGGCGGCTCGACGCGCCGCGTGGCAG
>JANWJQ010000067.1 GCA_025451875.1 Rhizomicrobium sp. | reverse complement strand
GGAAGACGAGTTGGGACGATAATCATGTGCGTTTCAACGGCGCGTTCTATTACGAGAAATGGAACAACTTCCAATTCCCGTTCCTCGGTCCGAACTCGGTCACCATCGTGGGCAACGCCAAAGGCGGTGCGAGCGTAAAGGGGATGGAATACGAGTTGACGTGGCTGCCGCTCGACAACCTGACATTGACGTCGTCGGGGGCATATAACGATGGCAGCCTAAGCGGGCCCTATTGCCGCGACCAATCGGTTGTCTGCACCAACGCGATTTCAGAATCCCCGCAGGGCACGCAGCTTCCGATCACGCCGAAGTGGAAACTCAACGGCATCGCACGCTACGAGTGGAGTCTCGGCGGCGACTACGAAGCGCACGTCCAGGGGTCGGTCGTGCATTCGAGCGGCACCTGGTCCGACCTGCGTCTGGCAGAGCGCGCCTTGCTGGGCCACAACAAGTCGTACACCGCCTTCGACTTTACGACGGGCATCGATCGCGACAAGTGGTCGTTGGAGATCTACCTCAAGAACGCGTTCGACGAGCGTGCTCAGCTGGGCCGCTACGCCGAGTGCACGCCCGGCACCTGCGGCGCCGAGCCATACATCTTGGCGTCGCAGCCGCGGACGGTCGGAATCACCTGGAGCCAGAAGTTCTGATCGGCTCCTGATCTGAAATGCAGCAGCCGCGCGGCAACGCGCGGCTGTTTTTTTTGCCTGCATGGAAGTTGCGATGCCGGTGCATGGCACGCAAATATGTGGCGCGCCGTCGATATTGCGCCGCACCTGACCCGGTTTTCACGCAATCGCGACGTTCCATGCCCCGGCGTTTTGTGGCGCAGAGAAGGGCGATGGGCTACACAAACGGCCGGATTTCATCCGTCAAAAAGAACCTCGAAGGGGAGTCTTCATGCTTCGTATTCGTACCCTGTGCCTTGGCGCAGCCGCGTCCGCCGTCCTCGCGACCGGCGCATTCGCCAATCCGTTCGACGCGCCCAGCACCTTGCCGCTGCAGGCGCCGATGTTCGACAAGATCAAGGACACCGATTACCAGCCGGCCTTCGAAGAAGGCATGAAGCAGAACCTCGCGGAGATCGAGGCGATCGCCAACAACAAGGCCGCGCCGACTTTCGACAACACCATCGTCGCGATGGAAAAATCCGGCCGCATGCTGGATCGCGTATCGGAAGCCTTCTTTGCCGTCGTCCAGGCGAACACCAACGGCACGCTGGATAAAGTCCAGACCGTGGAATCGCCGAAGCTCGCCGCCCATCAGGATGCGATCTTCCTCAACCCGAAGCTCTTCGCGCGCGTGAAAGCGGTTTATGACCAGCGCGCCAAGCTGAAGCTCGATCCGGAATCGCAACAGCTTCTCAGCGTCTACTACTTCCAGTTCATTCACGCCGGCGCGAACCTGTCGGATGCCGACAAGGCGAAGCTGCGCGAAATGAACAAGGAAGATGCGACGCTGGAGACAGAGTTCCAGCAGAAGCTGCTCGCGGGCACCAAGGCCGGCGCACTGGTGGTGGACAGCAAGGCCGATCTCGCCGGTCTGAGCGACGCGGAAATCGCTGCCGCCGCCAAGGCTGCCGCCGACCGCAAACTGCCGGGAAAATTCGTGATCCCGCTGCAGAACACCACCCAGCAGCCGGCGCTGGGTTCACTCACCAATCGCGCCATCCGCGAAAAGCTGTTTAACGCGTCGTGGACGCGCACCGAGAAGGGCGACGCCAACGACACGCGCGCCATCATCGAAAAGCTCGCGCAATTGCGCGCGCAGAAGGCCAAGCTGCTCGGCTATCCGAGCTACGCTGCCTATGTGCTCTATGACCAGATGGCGAAGACGCCGGATGCGGTGAAGAACTTCATCGGCCAGCTCGTCGCGCCGACGGCCGCGAAGGCCGCCGACGAGGCCAAGCAGATCCAGGCCGCGATCAAGGCCGACCATCAGAACTTCGAGCTGAAGCCCTGGGATTGGCAGATGTATTCCGACAAGGTTCGCAAGGCGAAATACGATCTGGATGAGAATGAGCTGAAGCCCTATTTCGAGCTCAACAAGGTGCTGCAGGACGGCGTGTTCTATGCCGCGCACCAGCTTTACGGCATCTCCTTCAAGGAACGTCACGATCTTCCGGTCTATCAGCCGGATGTGCGCGTGTTCGACGTGTTCGACAAGGACGGCTCGCAGCTGGGCCTCTTCTATTGCGACTACTTCAAGCGCGACAACAAGTCGGGCGGCGCCTGGATGAGCAATTTCGTGCAGGAATCCAAGCTGCTCGGCACCAAGCCGGTCATCTACAACGTCGCGAACTTCACCAAGGCCGCGCCGGGCCAGCCGCAGCTCATCAGCTTCGACGATGTGACCACGATGTTTCACGAATTCGGCCATGGGCTGCACGGCCTGTTCGCGAACGGCAAATATCCGACGCTGTCCGGCGCCAACACAGCCCGCGACTGGGTGGAATTCCCGTCGCAGTTCAATGAGCATTGGGCGCTCTATCCGGATGTGCTCAAGCACTACGCGGTGAACTACAAGACCGGCGCACCGATCCCGCAGGCGCTCGTCGACAAGATCAAGAAATCGCAGACCTGGAACCAGGGCTACGAGCTTGGCGAATTGCTGGCGGCCTCCGAACTCGACATGCAGTGGCACAGCCTCGGCGCCGACGCGCCGAAGCAGGATGTCGATGCGTTCGAGACCAAGGCGCTGGCGGACACACACACAAACTTCCCGAACGTGCCGACGCGCTATCGCTCCAGCTACTTCCTGCACATCTGGGCGAACGGTTATGCGGCGGGCTATTACGCTTATCAGTGGACCGTGATGCTGGATGACGACGCCTATGACTGGTTCGAAAAGAATGGCGGGCTGACGCGCGCCAATGGCCAGCGCTTCCGCGACATGATCCTGTCCAAAGGCCGCGCCGAGGATTACGGCCCGATGTTCCGCGCCTTCTATGGCAAGGATCCGGATACCGGCCCGATGCTGAAGGATCGCGGCCTGCCGGCGACGAAGTAAGAATCGCCTGAATGGAGAAACCGGCGTTCGCACCTGCGGGCGCCGGTTTTTCTTTATCGACATCGCTGCCATCCTCGGCCAGTCTTCGCCCAGTCCGAGGCGGAATTTTCCTTTGAACCGGCGTTATCTTCTCAAAGCCTTTGCGGCGTCGGCGCCGCTGCTTGCATCCACGTCGCTCGTCGCCGCGCCCAAACCGAACTGGCATGCGTTGGCGCAGGATGTCCGCGCGCAGATGGCCTGGGCGTGGCGCAACTATGTGGAGCGCTGCTTCGGGCAGGACCAGATCAAGCCGGTGAGCGGCGGCGCGGAGCCGTTCTTCTTTCCCGGCGGCCCACCGCTCGGTCTTTCCATCGTCGAAGCGCTCGATACGCTTTACGTGATGGGCCTCGATGCGGAAGCGGAAGAGGGCATCCGCTGGATTGCGGACCATCTGAATTTCGACATCGACGGCGAATTGCAGGTGTTCGAGACCGGCATCCGCATCGTCGGCGGCTTGCTCTCCGGCTGGCATGGCACGAAAGAGAAGAAACTGCTCGCGCTGGCGAAGGACATGGCGGATCGCCTGTCGCCGGCCTTCACAAAGTCGCCGACGGGCATGCCCTATCGCTTCGTGAATTTGCGCACAGGCGCGGTGCGCGATCCGGTGAGTTTCCCGGCGGAGATCGGCACGTACATCGCCGAATGGGGCACGCTCAGCAAAGCCACCGGCGACAAGCGCTATTACGATATGGCCAAGCGTGCGACGCAGGCGCTGTTCGAGCGCCGCTCGAAGATCGATCTCGTCGCCGACACCATCAACATCGAAACCGGCGCATGGGGTAGCCGCCGCGCCAGCATCGGCCCGCCGAGCGATTCCTATTTCGAATATCTGTGGGATGGCTGGCAGCTTTTCGGCGATGCGGATTTCAAGCGCATGTATGACGTGCACACGGCCGCCATCGTGAAATACCAGGCACAGGAAATGAACGGCGATCTGTGGTTCCCGCAGGTCGATTTCGAAACCGGCCAGATACAGGACCATCATCAGAGCGAGCTTGCCGCGTTCTATGCGGGGCTTCTCGCGCAAGGCGGCGACATGGCGCGGAGCAAAGCCTATCTCGCAAGCTGGGCGAAGGTGCAGGCGAAGTTCGGCGTTTTGCCCGAAGGTTATGATTATGCCCGCGCGGTCGCGGAGCGCGTCACCAACGAGTTGCGGCCGGAATTCGTGGACTCCTGTCTCAATCTCTTCCTGCTGGAGCCCGACGATCGCTACCGCGAACTTGCGCGCCTGCACTATGAGATGATGAAGACCTCCAGCCGCGCGGCTTACGGCTTCACCATCGTTGATGATATTTCCACCACGCCGATGAAGCAGGGCGATCTGTGCCCCGGCTACTGGTGGAGCGAGCAGATGAAATATTACTGGCTGCTGTTCTCCGATACCGACCGCTTCGACTACAAGACCAACTATCTCTCCACCGAAGGAAACGTCTTTGTCGGACTCAAATAAGAGCCGCTTCAATCCGGCCTTCGCCACCGTCACCACGCTCTTCTTCATGTGGGGCTTCATCACCGCGTCCATCGATCCGCTGGTTCCGAGCGTGAAAGCGGTGTTCAGCCTCACTTACGCGGAATCGATGCTGACACAGTTCGCGTTCTTCCTGGCCTATGGCGTGATTTCACTCCCCGCCGCGTTCGTGCTGGAAAAGATCGGTTATGCGCGCACGATCCTGCTGGCGATCGGTGCGATGCTCGCCGGTTGCCTGCTGATGCCGATTGCCACGCACGCCAACGCTTATTGGTTCGTGCTGATCGCGTTGTTCGTGATCGCAGGCGGCATCACGCAGCTGCAGGTCGCGGCCAATCCGCTGGCCGCGATGCTGGGAAAGCCGGAAGGCTCGCATTTCCGCCTAACGCTGTCGCAGACGTTCAATTCGCTGGGTACGGTTCTGGCGCCGATCATCGGCTCTTATCTCATCTTGCGCGGCGGCGTGTTCGAAGGCGCGGTCAGCGCAGCCTCGCGCGATGTCACCTTGCGCAATGTCGATACGCAGTTCCTCGCCATCGCGGTGATTCTCATTCTTCTTGGCCTGTTCCTGTGGCGTCTGCGCCGCCTGCTGCATGTGCCGCATGAGCTGGATGGCGCGAACGCATCTCCTTTCGCTGCCTTCACCTCGCGCTGGGCATTGTTCGGCGGGCTGGCGATCTTCCTCTATGTCGGTGCGGAAGTGTCCATCGGCAGCATCATGATCAATTTCCTGCACCAACCCGCGATCATGAATGTGAGCTTTGAAACCGCAGGCCGTTTGCTCGGCCTCTATTGGGGCGGCGCGATGGTGGGCCGTGCGCTGGGAAGCGCGGTGCTGACGCGCGTGCCAGCCGGCAAGGTGCTCGCCGCGGCCGCTTGCGTCGCGTTGCTGCTGTGCCTGGTCGTCACGCAATCGGATGGGCTGCTGACGCTGGTGCTGGGTGGAACGGCGGGAAAGGTCGCGGGTGTCGCGGCGTTGGCCGTCGGTTTCTTCAATTCTATCATGTTCCCGACCATTTTCACGCTGACGCTGGAACGCTCCACCGCACCGACGCCATCGACATCGGGGCTTCTGTGCATGGCCATTGTCGGCGGCGCGATCTTGCCGGTGCTGACAGGCTTCACCGCCGATCACATCGGCCTCACCACCGCGTTCTTCGTGCCGTTCACATCCTATGTCTGCATCGCGATTTTCGCGCTCGCCGGGCGGCGTAACCTCGCGCAAGCCGTCACGATACCCATTTCCGTTTAAGGGGACTTTCATGCGTCTCATTGCCGCCGCCGCCGTTTCGCTTGTTGCCCTGTCATCCGCAGCGCAGGCCGATCTTGCGGGCGAGGTGAATGTCTTCATCGGCACAACGAATGGCGGCAACACTTATCCCGGCGCGACATTGCCCTTCGGCATGGTGGCGTTCAGTCCAGAAGAAACGCCGCTGCCGGGCAAAAGCTATCCCATCGCCGCGCCCGGCGGTTACGAGTGGCGTTCCAACGGCATCAAGGGTTTCAGCCTCACCCATCTGTCCGGCACCGGTTGCACTGGCGCGAGCGGCGATATCCCAATCATGCCGGTGACACGGCCCGTGGAGATGTCGCCATCCGCCGACGACAGCTTCTCCATGTATTCGAGCTGGTTCAGCCACGACAGGGAACAGGCATCCCCCGGCTTCTACAAAGTCTCGCTCGACAATGGTGTGACCACGGAATTGAGCGCAACGCTGCGCACCGGTATCGCGCGCTTCACCTGGGCGAAGGACAAGGATGCCAATCTTCTCTTCCGCACCTCGGATTCCGAAGTCGGCAGCAGCGATGCATCGGTGAACGTCGATCCGGACAAGCGCGAAGTCACCGGCTCCGTCACCAGCGGAAATTTCTGCGGCTATCTCTCGCCCGACCGTCGCGAGAGCTACTACACGCTCTATTTCGTGGCCGCGTTCGACCAGCCCTTCACGGCGGGCGGCGCATGGCAGGACATGACGGTCACCAAAGGCGCGCGCACCGCGCATGGCGGCACGACTTACGGCGATCGCGGACATCCGCCAGGCCGCAAAGGTAGTGGCGCATGGATCAATTTCGATCCCGCGAAAACGCCGGTCGTGAACATGCGCGTCGGGATCTCTTATGTGAGCCTCGCCAATGCGCGCGCGAACCTCGAAGCGGAAAGCCCCAGCGGCACGACGCTGGAAAGCGCGCGCGATGCGGCGCGCAAGGCGTGGAACGTAAAGCTCGGCCAGATTACGGTGAAGGGCGGCACGAAAGATGCGCGCACGGTGTTCTACACCGCGCTCTACCATGTGCTGTTGGGTGAAAACACATCTAGCGATGCCGACGGGTCATATGTCGGCTTCGACAAGAAGGTGCATAAGGTCGCCGCGGGGCACATTCAATATGCGAATTTCTCGGGCTGGGATGTCTATCGCTCGCAGCTTCAGCTGGTGACGTGGCTCGACCCGCATATTGGCTCCGACATCGCCCAATCGCTTTACAATCAGGCCAGCCAGAACAATGGCGTTTGGGATCGCTGGACGCATTTGACCGGCGCCACCAGTGTGATGAACGGCGACCCATCGCCACAATCCATCGCCGCGATCTACAATTTCGGCGGCCATGATTTCGATGTGAAAGGCGCCTACGCCTCGCTGCTGAAGGCGGCGACGACACCCACCGCGCTCGATCTCAGCCATCGCGGCTGCGGCGTGCAATGCGTGGGCGAACGCCCTGGCCTCGATCAATGGCTGAAGCTGCATTACATGCCCGTCGGTTCGCCCGGCTGGGGCAGCGCGGCGGACACGCTGGAATTGGCGGCAGCGGATTTTGGCGTATCGCAACTTGCGGCGATCAATGGTGATGCGGAAAACGCAAAGCTCTTCCAGAACCGCGCGGGCTGGTGGCGCAATCTGTTCAATCCGGACACGGGTTACATCCAGCCGCGCAACGCGGATGGAAGCTGGAAGTCCGTAGACTTCAATGTCGACGATGATGACGATTATGTCGAAGGCAGCGGTGCGCAATATCTCTGGATGGTGCCGTTCGATCCGGCGGGGCTGTTTGCGCAAATGGGCGGTAAGGGGAAGGCCGCCGCCCGGATGGATCGCTTTTTCTACAATCTCGACGGCAGCCTCGCGGTGACGAAGTCCGGTGCATCGCATGCCGAACTCGACAACGAACCCTCCATCGCGTCGCCCTGGCTTTACGATTTCGTCGGCCAGCCCTGGAAGACACAGGAAGTCGTGCGCGCGGCGATGAAGCAGATCTGGACGAATGCGCCCAATGGCATCTCCGGCAATGACGATCTGGGCGAAATGTCGTCCTGGTATGTGTGGGCGGCGCTGGGCATGTATCCGCTTTATCCCGGCCGCGCCGAACTTGTGCTCGGAAGCCCGTTGTTCGAGGAAACGACGATCAGCGGCGCGGGAGTCCACACCACCATCCGCGCGAAGGGGGCGGCGATGGACGCGCCTTATACCGCGTCGCTTTCGGTGAACGGAAAGCCGAGCGGGCAGGCGTGGTTGCCCGCGTCCTTCGTCACAACCGGCGGCACGCTGAACTACACGTTGTCCAAAACGCCGCAGAAGAACTGGGGCGCGAAACCGGATGATGTTCCGCCATCTTTCGGGCCGATGAACTAGCAAAAGGCCGGTTTGTTATCCGCGCCGCGGAAGCCTAAGATCGCCTCGCTCGAAAGCTGATGACCTCAAAAGGAATTCGTTTGGACCCGGGGGCGGTACCCGGCGCCTCCACCAACAGCGCATCGAGGGCCAGGCCGGTGAAAATGATTCGGTCTGTACAGCGAAGCGACCGGCCGTGATGCGTTGTTGATGGGGGCGAAATAGGTTCGACAGACGATGGATGTTTGAGCGAGGCGTAAGAGCACGTAGGTGCGAACGATAACTCGCCCATGAGCAACGACGTGGCTCTCGCCGCGTAATTGTTTCGGCGCTCTCAGAGCGTGGCAACAGAATCTGAATGGAAACCCCGGTGCCGCAAGGCGC
>JANWJQ010000066.1 GCA_025451875.1 Rhizomicrobium sp. | reverse complement strand
TGGTCACCGGCGGCAACATCGCCGTCTATGGCACGATGGATCGCTGGTTCAAGGTTGTGGACGCGCGTAACGGCAAGCTGCTCTATCAATTCCACGCGCCGAGCGGGTTCGTGGGACAGCCGATCACTTACCAGGGCAAGGACGGCAATCAATATATCGCGATGCTCTCGGGCGTCGGCGGATGGGCGGGCGCCATCGCCAATGCCGCGCTCGATCCACGCGTGCGCAACGGTGCGCTGGGCTACACGGGCGCTGTCGGCGACCTTCCGGCGTACACCAGCGGCGGTTCGACGCTGCTTGTGTTCTCGCTTCCCAAGCAGGGCAACGTCGATGCGCCGCATTAGTCTGTTCGCAGCTGCATTCGCGCTTGTGTCATTGGCCGCGCAAGCAGGAACGCTGCGCGTGTGTTCGGAGCCGAACAATCTGCCGTTCTCCAACAAGGCGAGGCAGGGCTTCGAGAACAAGATCGCCGATATTGTCGCGCGCGATATGGGCGACAGAGTGGAATACACCTGGGCGCTGCAGAACGATCGCTTCATCAAGCGCACGCTGGATGCGCACAAATGCGATGTGATGATGGGTGTGTCCGTGGGAATGGACAGTGTGGAGACGACGCAGCCCTATTATGCGTCCACCTATGTCTTCGTATCGCGCAAGAAGGACGATCTGGCTGTCACGTCGCTGGCCGATCCGCGCCTGCGCAAGCTGAAGATCGGCGTGCATCTGATCGGCGACGATTCCACGCCGCCCACCATGGCGCTGGGCCAGGAGGGTATCGTCGATAACGTCCACGGCTACATGATCTATGGCGATTTCGCGAAGGCCAATCCACCCGCGCGCCTGATTGAGGCGGTGGAAAAGAAGGACGTGGACATCGCGGCGGTTTGGGGGCCGCTAGGCGGCTATTTTGCGAAAGGCTCGCCGGTCGCGTTGCGTGTTACGCCAATAGCCGACACCCGGCGCTTCGCGCCGCTGCAATTCCAGTTCGCCATCGCGATGGGCGTACGCAAAGGCGACACTGCGCTGCGCGACAAGCTCGATGCGGTGATCGCGCGAGAACAGTCCGCAATCCGAAATATTCTGCGCAGCTATGGCGTTCCCATGGTGGCGCTCAAAGGAGCTTCCCATGGATAAGTTCCGCTGGACCATTGTCGGGATCGCAGTGGTCATCGTCATCGTGGTCGTCGCCGCGCTTTCTCTCATCATCATGCCGGGCACTGCGCCGGAAGCGAACGCGCGTATGGCGAACAGCTACAGCGGCATGGTGCCCGCGGGTGAATTGCTGCGCGTGCCGGTAACCGGAATCTATCCGGGCGGATCTTCCGCTGGCCTCAATCCTGACATGAAGAATCCGCTGGCCAACGATCCTGACGCAGTGGCGCGGGGCGCGAAGGATTTCGATGCGTTCAATTGCTCCGGCTGCCACATGGCGCATGCGGGCGGCGGCATGGGCCCGGCGCTCAGCGATGCGGCGTGGATCTATCGGTCCAGCGACGCGAACATCTATCTCGATATCGCGCAAGGCCGCAGCGCGGGCATGCCCGCCTTCGGCGCCATGTTACCGGATCGCACGATCTGGGAGCTTGTCGCCTATGTGCGCAGCATCAGCGAGAAACCGCCGGCGACGTTCGGTGCAACGACTTCCCCCAATCCGCAGATGCCCGATACCGAACAAGTGCCGGCCGGAAAGATCGACACCACAACGCCGTGGAAGTTCGTGGAGCCGATGCCGCCCCATGGCGAGAAATCTGGCGGTGGCCCACCCAATGCTAATCCCGGCAACTAAGTCCGGACGCGCAGAGTCGGGCTTACAAATTTCGCGTTAGTCGCGGTGGCGAGGCGTCTCATCCGCGCCGTTCGATGTGCGGATGGCGGTGGACAGATCGAACAGTGATGAGGACGAGCGCGACGATCATGATGATCGCCGACCGCGCGAGAGTGATGACGATCGCAAGGACCACGACCGCAGAGATCGAGCAGACGGTACGGACGATGAGTCCAAAGACGATGACGAAGACAAAAATGAGAAAAAGCCATCTTTCTTTCAGAAGACACGGTTTAAGATCGTAGTCGTCGTCGTTCTGCTGATAGGCGGCTTATCTGGTGGCTCATCAAGCGCCAATATGAAAACACAGACGATGCCTTCATAGATGCCCACATCGTGCACATCGCGCCGCAGGTGGCCGGACAGGTTATGCGTGTCTATGCAAATGACAATCAGATCGTGCGGCGCGGCCAGGTTCCGATCGACATCGATTCCGCCGGACACGGAAACCGACATTTTTGGCGGGATCGGGGCGCGTTGATGTTGGTACCCGCTGACTTGCTACGAGAATCGATGATGAGACACAAAGATTTGTGGAGTTGCTTGTTTTCTACCGGCTTACTAAGACGGCTCGAGCCAACGAGGCGGTCGCGCGGCGACTAACAATCTGGAGCAAAGTCTCGCGAATTCCTCTAGTTTCTCTATAGCGGGGCACTATGCGTATACTTGCGAGCGATCGGGAAATAAGCTTTATCCTCGTGGAGTTACACGCAATATGATTCCCGCTTGTGTGCATTTCTGCTGGATCGGCAGCAGGCTATCTTGGGCCTACGTGTTCGCCATTCTATCTGCGGCTGAGCATAGTGAGCTGCCGGAAATCATTCTTCACCATACAGATGTGCTTGAAGATGGCGCTGAACTGCGCGCGCTCAGGAACTCGCCGCGCGTGCGGCTCTCTCGACTCGATGCCCCCACATATTTGGCCAAGACAGAGCGTGTGCTGGGCTTCGACGGGGAATTGGTGGCGCTTTACCGTCGCCTGGATAGTCCGGTGGCGCGGGCGGATATTCTGCGGGCGGCAATTCTCTACATGCAGGGAGGGGTGTACTTGGATATGGACACTATCACGGTCGCTTCTCTGAAGTCTTTGCTCGATAACAGGCAATTCATTGGGTCTGAATTTATTGTGTGGCCCCATTCTGTGCGTGTATCGACTTCTCCCGTGGTGTGGGCGCGGCATCTTGCTCTTGATGTTGCCCGCAGGGCGTTGAGGCATTTGCCAAACGGATGGAAGTGGTTCCGGCGGATCGAGAAATTCTATTTTTGCGGCGTCAACAATGCTGTAATGGGCGCGCAAGCACGTGCGCCTTTTTTCTCCGACTATCTCCAGGCTATGATTGCCATGGCGCCTGAACGCCAGGAGCAGGCCTATGGTCTCGGTCCCGACTTGTTGCAAGAGGTCGTCGATCGGTATCGCGGACGAGATTTAACCGTTTACGGGCCGGATGCGTTTTATCCTTTGCCGCCAGAAATTTCGGAGCATTGGTTCCGGATTGGCCGGGATGTACGATTAAATGAGGTCTTATTGGCGGAAACCCGCATTGTACATTGGTATGCGTCGGTCCGGACAAAATCCCGCGTCGCGTTGATCGCTCCAGACTATGTGCGAGAGCATCGAAACCATCAATTGTATAGCGCGCTCGTCTGTTCCTGTATTTGTCACTTGCCGGACGCCACTTAGCCCCGTTTCGACCTGCGACGGGTTTGCAAGTGAAGGCGCAAAGATCCCTCTTCCGGCTCACAACCCGCTAATGGTGCCGCCATTTGGGATTGTAATCTAGAACAGGTAAACTTCCCGGTTCAGCGCGCGGCCCATAGCAGATCCTTGCTTTCCTTAACTATACCCACATGACCGGCACCCGAATTCCGGCCGCATCCGAAGATTGGGAAAAAACAACAAAGCGACACCCACTATGAACTTAAGATTGGTTTGGGCTACCTTGGGCTCAGGGTTGAGGTTCACAAAGGTACATCATGACAAAGAAGGGTAGCATCCGGATCGCGATCGCGGGGGTGGGAAACTGCGCCAGTTCTCTCGTCCAAGGCATTCACTATTATACCGCCGAGCGTTGTCGCCAGGGGGTTACTGGCTTGATGCATGCGGAAATCGGCGGTTATCTTCCGTGTGACATCGAAGTCGTTGCGGCATTCGATGTCGATGCCCGCAAGGTCGGCATGGACGTAAGTCAGGCGATTTTTTCCAAACCAAACTGCACAAAGATTTTTCAAAGAGATATCCCCCCGAGTGGCGTGGTCGTGCGCATGGGGCCGGTACTTGATGGCATTTCCGAACACATGGCGGACTATGCGGAAGACAGGACGTTCGTCCGCTCCGGTGTAACGGAATTGACGAAGGCGGAAATTGTTCGCGAGCTGAAAAATAGCGGCGCCGAAATTCTGCTCAATTATGTTCCCGTGGGGTCGGAAAAAGCCGCGCGCTTCTACGCCGAATGTGCGTTAGAAGCCGGCGTCGCCTTCATTAACAACATGCCGGTGTTCATCGCCAGTGACAAAAGTTTCGCTGATCGGTTCAAAGCACGCAATCTGCCGATCGTTGGAGACGACATAAAATCCCAATTTGGCGCCACAATTACACATCGTGTTTTGACAGACCTGTTCGCGAAGCGTGGGGTGAAGTTGTTGCGGACATACCAATTGAACACTGGTGGCAATACCGACTTCCTCAACATGAAGAACCAGACTCGGCTGGTGTCCAAAAAAACATCCAAAACCGAAGCCGTGCAGTCCGTCGCGAAGACCCGTATCGAGGACGAAAACATCCATGTGGGCCCCAGCGACTATGTGCCATGGCAAAATGACAACAAGATTTGTTTTCTGAGGATGGAAGGACATTTGTTCGGGGACGTCCCGATGGATCTGGAGTTGCGGCTGTCGGTGGAGGACTCGCCCAATTCGGCCGGCGTCGTCATCGACATGATCCGGTGCTGCAAACTGGCGCTTCAAAGCGGTGTTGGCGGCGTACTTGAGGCGCCCAGCGCGTATTTTTGTAAACACCCGGCTAAGCAATATTCGGACGACGTCGCCTACGACATGATCGAGGCATTTATCCGAACGCATACCAAGAAAATGTTGGCCGCTCTGTGAAGTGCCTTATCGTTGCCGCAGGGCAAGGCGTCAGGCTGAGAGAAAAAGGCCAGCTCAAGCCTTTGATCGAAATTAAGGGAATTCCGTTGATTGAGCGCGTGATCGACCGGGCCCGTAGTGGCGGCGTCGATGAATTCTGGGTTGTCAGTGGTTACAGGGGTGATGAACTTCGCATGGAATTAGACGCGTTTTCGGCGCGGGAAAACCTTCGCATCGAACACATCGTCAATGAAAGCTGGGATCGTGCGAACGGAATCTCGGTGCTCAAAGCGAAGCCATATCTGAACGAGCCCTTTCTGCTCACCATGTGCGATCATTTGCTCGATCCGGAAATATTTCGTAGCCTGATGTCCGTGCCTGTCGAGCCGGATACCGTCACGCTGGGGGTCGATTTCAATATCGACAGACCGCTCAACGATCTGGAGGACGTCACGCGCGTCAAATGTTCAGGCGGCTCCATCCATCATATTGGCAAAGTCATCCGGGACTTCAACGCACTGGATACGGGCCTTTTTCTTTGCACTCCCGCCATATTCGACGCGCTCGAAGAAAGCCAGGCGAACGGAGATGATAGTATCTCGGGCGCGATGAACGTGCTCGCGCGCCGGAACAAGGCGCGTGCGTTCGATATTCAGGACCGGGTCTGGATCGATGTTGACGATCCCGCGGCGTTCGGAAAGGCTGAGAACCTGCTTGAAACAGGTATGCTTTGACAGGTTCGTCTCGTGGGGGAGAGGGGAAGCCCCGTGAGCCCATCCGGCGCACGTCGGATATCGAAGAGATAACCAATCTCTATTTCATTCATCCGATCTCGAACCGTCTGACACCAGTGTTGGCGAGCCTGCATGTATCTCCCAATGCCGTTTCCTTCGCGGGAATGACGTTTGGTATATTGGCGGCGATTTCCTACTACCACTATCAAGACGTGAAATGGGCGATTGCCGGCTTTGTGCTGATGATTTTATGGCACATCATGGATGGCACGGACGGTCAGCTTGCCCGCCTCACGAATTCGCAATCCGAATTTGGGAAAGTAATCGACGGGATTTGCGATTATACGACGTTTATCGCCGTCTACTCTGCTCTGGCACTTGCGCTTAGCGCTCAATTCGGAGGGTGGATATGGATACTCGCCGTTTCCGCTGGGATCTGCCACGCCGTTCAGGCGGCCGCCTATGAGGTGCAAAGGCAGGAATATGAGTATTGGGGTATGGATCGGAAATCGGCGGCACTTTTGGCACTCAACAGGCCACCGCCAAATGAAGCCAAGGCCTCCTTTACCACGCGCATCATGCATATGCTCAACCGGCTATATGTCGGCGTCCAGTTGATGGTGGTCGGCATACCTGCCGGCTTCGACGAAAAGATGGCCAATCTCCTGAAAATGAACCCGGAACAGGCGGCTTCCATCCGGGAGCGCTATCGCGAGACATTCGCACCGGCCATTCGGCGATGGTCCATTCTATCCGCCAATTATCGCACCATTGGGATATTCATCGGCGCGGCGCTGTCAGTGCCTCAATATTACTTTCTGTTCGAGATTTTTGGCTTTAGCGCAATTCTGGCTGTTCTTCTCCCTCGTCAGTCCGCGCGCTACGCGCAGTTTATCCAAGAGATGGAGCCCGTTAAGTGACCAGTTCCCTGCCGGGCCTATGCATCCGCTGAAAAAGGTGGATTGCTAACGCCATGACCGCAAAAGAAGGCGTCAACGCGATCACTGCCGGATTCAAGTTTAGCAGCAACTCTAAACGGCCCGCAATTTGCTGGACCAGAGAAAACACAATTCCGAAGCCGGCGCCAATGACGATGCGCTGACCAGTGCCATGCGCACGCATTGCACCGAACACAAACGGCGCCGCTATTAGGATCATGGCCATGATCGAAAACGGAATGCCGATCTTGGTCCACAATTCCGCCTCGTACCGCGTAGCTTGCTGGTGCCTGCGGCTGAGATCACGGATGTAAAGATATAATTCGACGGGCGCCATGGTGTCGGGCGGCATAAGCAGTTGTTGGACGTTTTTGGGGGGCAAAAAAGAGTGCCAGATAAGCGAAGTCAGATAGTCGGTCTGGAATTGTGAGGACTGAACGCGCTTACGCACCACGTCGAAGAGAAGCCATGTCCCGTCCGACCGAATGTCAGCGCGTTTTGCGCGAATCGCGCTGGTCAGACGCCCGTCCGCTGAGAAAGCATAGATATTGATGTTTCTCGGAATATTGCCATGTTCAAAGCGCTGCACGTTGAGATATTGGCGATTGCCCTGACTCCAAAAAGTGTCTGTGCTGCGAACCGACGCGGACGGCGATAACTTCGATGCTCGCAGACTTTCAGCGAATTGTTGCGTTGGTGGGATCGCAAACTGCGCTATCAGAAACAGAGTGATGACGATCGGGCACGCAAGCGCGAGCACCGAACCTATGATGCGGCGTTCCGACATGCCGAGCGATTGCAGCGCTGTAAGCTCTGAGGCATCGGCGAGCGTGCCCAAGGAGAGCAGGGAGCCTATCAGCATCGACACGGGCATCACCTGGAGCAGGCGTGACGGAATCGTGAGCAGGACATAGAAAAGGTCGTCGATCAGTCGGTAGTGGCCTTGACCAACCGAACTGAGCTGTTCGACAAATTCCAGCAGGCTGAACAGCAAGGTCAACGCCGTGGCGACCAACAGGACGCCGCGGAGTGCCGCGGCCGCGATGTAACGGTCAAGCCGCGTCACGGCCGCCCAACCATTGCGCGTGCCATGTGTTGAAGCGCACGCGCAGCCGCCTCAATTCAAAGCCCAGATTTGGTTGAACCCAGACGATGGCTACGACCGCCGCAAGCGACGCCGGAACCCACCAGATGCCGGGGAGCGGCGCCACCGTCCCTTGCTGAACCCATGTGCGCGCCGACGTGAACAACAGATAGTAGCCAGAATAGATCAGACCCGCGGTTCCCATCTTCGCATATCGGTTTTGTCGAGGCCTCATGCGGCTCAACGGTACAGCGAGCATGGCAAGTAGAATTGTCGAAAGCGAAGTAGACAGCCGCCATTGCAACTCGGCGATGTCTTGAAGTCCGCCAGAAATCGCGAGCATTTCTGTGCCTGCACTGACGGAACTGTATCCGGGTTGTTCGAGACTCGGGTCCGGCGGCCTCAAGATGATCCCCTGTGCATCTATCACACTGTCAGTTTGATCTTTTTCCCGCCCGATATCGTAAATATGGGCATCGCTCAAATAGATATCCGAACTGCCGCCATCGTTGGTTCGCGGTAGCTGGTATGCATGTCGTGCGGAGAGAATTCGCATTCGATTGGGGTAGCTCAACTGCACGAATACATCGCTGGCCGCAGATTTCGGGCCGTCGCGATGGTTCAAAAATATAACCCGGCCTCCATCTTCGCCAATATAGAACGTGCCGGCTTCCATGTTATCGACATTGGCGAAAGCTTCCGCCCGTTTTGAAAGCGTATGCAGTTTTTCGTACGCCCAAGGCCGCACAAACAGCGATAACAAGGCCACGACAACAGCCAAAGCGCCCGACAATGTAAGAACCGACCCCATGACTCTGAGTGGGGTTACGCGCAGTGCGAACATCGCCGTAAATTCGGAGTCGCTGTACAGCCTTCCAAACGACAGAAGGATCGAAATATAAAGAGAAACCGGTATCAGCACCTCTAGAGAGATCAATGCCTTAAGGCCGATCATCTCTCCGATGGTATTCGTCGGCAGCAGTCCGTTGACGGCATCTGACAGAAATTCGGCGGTGCTGTAGCTCGCGAAGAGGGTCACGAGGACAACAAGTGTGGTCGCCAGTGGCTTGCTGATCTCGCGGATCAAATAGCGGTTTATGATCAAGGCGCGCGCCGTCCGGCTTTTTGGAAAATGAGCGAAGTCGTTTTAAATTGTCAGCTGATGCTTCGACAGAGCCTACGCTGATCCAAGGGGCCCGTCTTGGGCGCTCTATTCAAGCGAAACTACCACCGAACCTGACCGTGTTTCTCTCCTCGATGAACCGGAAACATTACCAAATCCCAATGTATTGGTCGAAAATGTTACAGAAAATCAATAATACTTCATCTGGATGGCGACCGGATTGTCGCCTGGGTGGGCGGCAACACGAACCTGGCTGAATTTGGGCGGCCCCAGAAAGAGCTTCGGGTTTTGGGAGAAGCCGTACCCCTCCGACGGTATTCCCAGCAGCGTGGTGTCCAGGTGGTGGTTATTGTTTTCGTCGTGAAAAAGAGCCACAGCGTAGAAGCCGGGCGCTGCAACTGCGAAACAGACGCGCGTCACCGGCGACTTTACCGGTACGATTTGCCGGGCGAGCTTATATTTTCCATCTAAGAAGTGAGGCGGGTCGTCAGGATAGATCGTGATTGTAATGTTACCGTCACTCGAGCGCATGTCGCTGACGCTGACCTGCAAGCGGACCTGGGCGGGGTCCGCCTCGTTGCAAGACATGAGTGTATCTGCCCGCACCGGTTGCCAGGCGGAGAGAAGTGACAGCAGGATAGCCGACATCAGAGATTTCATCGATTTTCGCATATTGCTTCCGGATACTATTCGCTTCGCATCGATATAGACGGCGATGCGACGAGATTAAGCAAATTCTGCGGGTGGCCACGGCGTGCGCGAGATTATAATATTCCGTCATAATCTGTTCAGAATATCCGAACCCTTCATCGTTCAGCAGGCGCAAAACCTGCGCCGCTACAAGCCGCTCTATCTGGGGCGGATGCGCTATGGTGAGTCGCCGAAGGGTGCTGTGTCCCAAGCATTGTTCGATGGCGGGCCAAGAGCGTATCTGCGCATCGGGCGACAGATGCTGTCGCGCAACCCGGAGCCCTACCAGAATCTGCTCCGGGGCCGCCACCCCGCGATCATTCATGCCCATTTCGGCATTGAGGGCGTGTACGCGCTTCCACTAGCGAAGCGGCTACATATTCCGTTGGTGACGACGTTTCATGGCTTCGATGCGACGCTATCGACAGCAGCACTACTGTCTTCGCCTGCCTGGATGAATTATCCGCTGTATAGGCGCAATCTTGCGCAAGAAGGAGCCTTATTCCTTTGCGCTTCGTCATTCATTCGCGATCGTATATTGGCATTGGGTTTTCCGGAAGCACGTACGCGGACGCACTATATCGGCGTGGATTGGCGTGCGATTACGCCGCGCGATCCCTCAGAGGAAACGCGGACGATCCTGCATGTTGCGCGGTTGGCGGACGTCAAAGGCACGAAATACCTTATCCGGGCATTCGCGGCTCTTGCGTTGAGATATGCGGATGTTCAGCTGGTCATCATTGGTGATGGACCGCGTAAACGTACCCTTCAAAAGCTCGCAAGGTCTCTGGGGTTGGGGCCGCGCGTGCGTTTTTTGGGTGCGCAAGCCCACGGCGAAGTGTTGGCGCATATGCGCCGGGCGGCAATGCTGGTTCTGCCGAGTGTTCGAACAACCACGGGACGCGTCGAAGGCTTGGGTATGGTTTTGCTGGAAGCTGCGGCCACAGGAGTGCCGGTCGTTGCTTCGCGCATCGGCGGCATACCGGAAGGCGTTCTTGATGACCGTACGGGCTTTCTGGTACCCGAACGCGACGTTGAGGCATTGGCCCGGCGGATCGATGATCTTTTGAGCGATCCGGCCATGCGTCTTCGCATGGGCAGGCAGGCGCGTGCGCTTGTCGAGCAGCGGTTTGACATCCGGACGCAAACGGAGGTTCTCGAAAACTTCTATGACGAGGTTTTGTCGGGTGCAGAATAGCGATGACATAGCGTCCGCATCGCCGCGAACTGCGCTGGTCGTGGCGCATCCCGACGATGAGAGCCTCTGGTTCAGCTCGGTCGTGGCGTCGTCGGATCGTATTGTGTTCTGTTTCGGCGATCCGTTCGGGAAATCAAAAAAAGCCGCTGCGCGAAGGCGGGCCGTTGCCGCTCTCCCTTTGCGGGGTCTGCTCAATCTCGCCTTGCCTGAAAGTGGTGCGAGATTTTTGGTGGACTGGGCGCGGCCGCAGCCCACACCTTTCGGCATCGCGATCACGGATCCTGCGGCTTGCGCCCGTTACGAAGACAACTACCGCTCGCTGGTCGAAGCGCTGCGAACTGCTCTAACTGGATGTGATGTGGTCTACACGCATAACCCCTGGGGTGAGTATGGTCACGCCGACCACATCCAAGTCTATCGCGCGGTTGCTGCGTTGCAGGCCGAAATCGGATATACGGTCTGGTTCACCAACTATGTCGGTGCCGCGAGTTGGCCTTTGGCACAACTGACCGCCAGCCAACCCAGTTGGACGCAACGCCGCGCGGTCCAGCCCGACCTCGTTACTGCACGCGCTCTGATGCGGGTGTACAGGCGCAACGGTGCTTGGACCTGGACTCGTGTCCATCGCTGGCCCGCCGAAGAGACGCTCTACGCCCAGCCTTCCGGCGCAGATCTACAGCCCCGGCTGCCTCTGTCCGGGGAATGGCTTCTGGACGTCGCGGGTCTCAGATGGTGGCCACCGTCATGGCGCGGCGCGCGCAGAAGGCTGCCCGTGTTGTGATTCCGTAACTATGTTTGATGCGCCGGAATGCTATCAACTGACCTAGTTTTGCGAGACCGCATAAGCTTTTCAGAGTGGCCGAATGACAGTTACCAACATCACACCCGCTTCTCGCCGGCTCGGAGGACTGAGTTCCGGAGCACGGTTTCTCGCCCGTGCAGTCAGTTCGCGGTACAATCCGCTTCTGGCCCAAATCGTCGTCACCCGGCGTTGCAACCTGAGTTGCGGGTACTGCAACGAATACGACGATTTTTCCCCACCCGTTCCACTGGATGTTTTGCTCGCGCGCATTGATCATCTTGCCGCGCTAAAAACCGCATCGATCACCTTCACTGGCGGCGAACCGCTTCTACATCCAGATCTCGATAAGCTCGTCCGTGCAGCTCGCAATCACGGCATGATTGTGACGATGATCACCAATGGCTTTCGCTTGACGCGAGCATGGATCGATCGGCTCAACGCGGCGGATTTGCAGGGTATGCAGATCAGCATCGACAATCTCAAGCCCGATGAAGTGTCGATGAAGAGTCTCTCATCCGTGGAGCGAAAGCTGGGATTGCTTTCGCAGCACGCCAAATTCAAGGTCAACGTCAATTCTGTCCTTGGCGTTAGCGGAGAGCGAACGCAGGAAGTCGTGACAGTCGCAGAGACCGCGGCAAAATACGGTCTGCAGCATTCTGTTGGTGTCTTGCACGACGGCACCGGCACGTTGAAACCTCTCAGTCCTGCACAGATGGATGCCTACACCCAGGTCACGAAGATTTCGCCGTCTATGGTGCATAGCCTGAATTACTGGCTGTTTCAGAAAAATTTGATGCACGGCCAGACCAACGACTGGAAGTGCAGGGCAGGTGCGCGCTATCTGTATATTTGCGAGGATGGCAAGGTGCACTGGTGTTCGCAGCAGCGCGGCTATCCGGGAATTCCATTACTCGAATATACAAGCGACGATATCCGCCGCGAATTCAACACAGAGAAAACGTGCAGCCCGTCTTGCACCTTGAGTTGTGTTCATCAAATGAGCATGTTTGATCGCCATCGCGGTGCGCAGACAATTCCAGATCCGGTTGCTGCCGCGGGTATCGCGCCGGGAGACGTCACATCGCCGGTGTAGATGGGTGGTAACGGGCATGTAGGATAAGTCCGGCATAAGTTAGCGCCGTCGCCGCCAGAACGAGGCCGACTTGAATCGTCAAGTCGCCGTTTGCAATGAACAGACGGCCGGTTTCGACGATTCCGGCCAATGCGCAAACGCCAAGGGCCGGCGCAACGAAGACTTGCAAGAAATTTGCGGCCCGAATGTCCCAGTGAATCCGCAGATGGCGCATGCCCCAGATGATGAGCAACGGATAGACGCCAAGCCAGACCGCGGAGACGGCCACTATGCCTGTTTCCTCCGGAAAGCTGAATCCGGCCGCCACGATGCCGGCAGTGAGAAGCACCAACGTTGCCGCCGATAGCCGGGCTGCAGATCCTGGACGGCCGGTGCCCATCATTAATGGATAAAGAATCTGCGAGGCTACGCGTAGCAATGCGGCGCCCGCGAGCAATTTAAGGGGCAATGCCGCTGCCGCGTAACTGTGGCCTTGGCGATCATGAAGCAGCGCCATGAGTGGATTCGCGATAAGAATTAGTGCCACCATCAGCGGCGCCACCAGCGTCGCAATCCGGCCTACCGACCAGATGAGAGCCTGCGAAAGTTGCTCCTTCATCGCCGCTATCTTTGCAAACACAGGCAACGCGGTTCGATTGACAAGTGTGCCGATCGCCATGGCGGGTTCCATTGCAACGTCGAAGGCTACACGATAGATCGCAAGCGGCGCCGGGCCGTAAAACCAGCCGATCAATAGATAGTCGATGTTCTTGAACACTTGTTCAATGATATTGGAGGTGCCGGCCCGGATTCCGAAACGCACCAGCGCCGTAATCGCCGGCATTTGAAATCGCAGTGTCGGTTTGAAAGGGCTGGCCAGCGAGGCACCGAGCAGCAGGAAAAGCCCGCTCGCTGTGTATCCGGCAACCAGCGCCCACGCGCCTGCACCAGCAACCGCCAGGCCCAGCCGCGTCATTGCGGCGCCGAAGGTCGCGCAGACATTGACCACGGCGATGCGCTCGAACTGCAGGTTCCGGTTCATGACCGCCAGTGGAATCACCGCAGCGGCGACGAGGGGTTGCTTGGCTGCGATAGCCAGGAAATATGCCGCCATTCCCGCGGTCCCATAAATCGCCGCAATCCACGGCGCCATAAGCAGCGTAAGAGCAGCGACGACCAGCGCCGCGCCGACGATAAACCAGAAGAGTGTATCGAGCTGAAGACGGGAGATCGACGGCGCCTGCACCAGCGCATCGGCGGTGCCCAATCCATCGAATGCCTCGATAATCATGCCAATCGAGACGACCAGAGACGCGACACCTACCTGTTCCTTGGTGAGAAACAGCAGCACGAGGAGGATCGTCGAAAAGTCGATGGTCTTGGCAATGATAGTCGCGCCACCAAGCCAGTTGAATCCGCGACTCAAATGTTGACGGTGGCTGTCCATATCGTCACGCGCGCGGCGCACCTGCGGTGGACGGTGGCGTTGGGGGGAGCACCCATGATCGGCGCCGAACAAGATGCATCAGCCAGCGTCGCGACTGGTGCAACCAGTTGAGGAACTGCGCGCGGCTCCATGTGCCGTCTTGCTCCGGCGCGGAGCGAAGGCGGCTCTCAATAATGCGGGCAATCGTTCGCGCGCGTGCGTCCCACGTAAAGTCGCGGCTTTGCACAAGTGCTTGCGCGGCGATGCGTTCCGCCAAGTCGATGTCATCCGTCAGTGCTCTAATTCCGGTTATCAGAGACTCCAGGCTATCGGGGCGGCAAAGGAAGGCGTTCACTTCGTGCTTTAGAATTTCGCGCACATCCGGTGTATCACCCGCAAGGATGGCGCGCCCCGAACCCATGTAGGAAAACAGCTTCAGCGGCAAGACTGTTGAGCCGAACTTGGCCAGAGGCTGCGACGATGGAGGTATCAGCAAAACGTCTGCGGCGAACACATACCGACTGACTGCATCCTCCGGCTGCCAGGGTATAACGCGGACATTGGGAATATCCTTGGCCATCACCTCGATAGGTCCATCACCATAGGAACCAACCAGTAGGAAAAGGATATCCGGCAGCCCTTTCGCTGCCTCTAGTACCAGGTTCAATCCCTTCTTGTGATTGATGCGCCCAGTATAGACAACGGTTTTTGTCGCGGACGAGATGCCGATCGCCTGTTTCGCATTCTCCAATGAAAGCGGAATTTTGAAACGCTGCGGTTCAAAGCCATTGTGAACGCAGACCAGCTTGCCCGGTGGAATCCCGAGCGCCAGGTATTTTCGGCGGGTGTATTCGGAATGACAGATATTGATCAGAAACCGCCGATTGCACATCAGTCGATAAATCCAAAATTGCAAGGGTGGAATTTGATCAGGCCATGGACGGTAGTGATCGAATACCACGCGCCGCCCGAATTTCACCGCTATCCATGCGATCCATAGGTTTCTGGTGTAGACAAGATCGGCGTTGCGGAATTGCTCGCGAAATATCAGTGTCAACCCGCAAAGAAGATGTCTCAGAGCCGCAGGTCGCGCCGGCGCGATGGCGTGAATCACGGGCATACCGGTCAGCGTGGCAAGAGCGCTGCGGTCTGCAAGGCGCGAAGTCGGAACGTGAAACCATGCCTTCTCAAGCGCAGATGCAAGGTATCGTGCCGTCGTTACGAAGACTTCGGCATCCGCCTCGGTGCTCGGCAGAGAATTCTCGAAAGCGAAAAGAATTTTCAAAGGATATGCGCTCACGGGGTGCGTAGGCGTGCCAAGCTATTCGGCCAAGAAACCGCAATCAATAGATCAGAATCTTTGGATGGCGTGGATTGCCGACGGACCGAGGCTAAAGATGTCTGCCGGCCCCGGCAACCGGCAATTTCACCCTATCGCAGACAGCTATCTGATCCCACAGTCCAATTGTGGCAGCTGTGGCGCAAAACGTCACGCCGACGTTACGCTTAATGACGGAGACGCAGCTGCGTGGTGTGAAGCATGCGTGGCCGCGGATGCGGGGACCATCCCTAATGCGCGGCCTGTCTGTTCGAACAGCGCGATGGCGTGATCGATCTGCTGCGGAGTGTGCGCGGCACTGACACTCGAACGCAACAGCGCCAAGCCATTGGGCGTCGCTGGCGGCAAGCTCACATTGGTGTAGAGGCCGGCCTTCAAAAGATCGGACCATAGGGCAAAAGCGGTTTCGGGGTTTGGCATGATGGCAGATACGACAGGACTCGGCTCCGGACCAAGACAAAAACCCAACCCAGTCAGACCGGCATAAAGCCGCCTCGCATTTTCGATCAAACGGAGCCGTAATTCGGGCCGCGCGCGTAACTGATGTAGCGCCTCCATCGTCGCCGCGATCACGCCGGGGGGCAGCGACGCGGTAAACATGTAGGGCCGACACGCGACACGTAGGATGTCGAAATCATCCAGATTGCTGACGCAGAAGCCGCCCACGCTGCCGAGGCTCTTTGAAAAGGTGCCGACAACAAAATCCACGTCGGGCTCGACATTCTGCATTTCGGCGAGGCCGCGACCCGTTTCGCCAAGCACGCCCAGCGAGTGGGCCTCATCGACGATGAGATAGGCGCCCCATTCACGCTTCACCTCCGCAAATTCACGCAACGGAGCAGTGTCTCCCAGCATCGAATAGATGCCTTCGACGACGACGATCTTGTCGCCTGGAACATCGGCCAAACGGCGCAGTCGCTTGTGCAGATCGTTAGGATCGTTGTGACGAAAACGGGTGACCTGCGCATGGCCGAGCCGCGAGCCATCGTAAATGCTTGCGTGGGAATCTGCATCGAGAAGCAGGTGATCGTTCTTTCCGGCGAGCGTTGAGATAATTCCCAGATTGGCCTGATAGCCGGTTGAGAAAACCATTGCGTGCTTGCGACCGTAGAAATCTTTCAGTGCGCGTTCGAGCTTCTTGTGGCCGTCGTAGCTACCGTTGGCTATGCGCGATCCTGTGGTGCCAGTTCCGAACGCTCGCGTCGCCTGCACTGCCTTCGTGACAATCTCGGTATCGTAGGTAAGACCAAGATAGTTATTGGTGCCGAGCAGCAGAATGCGACTGTCTCCGATCATCGCTTCTGTGGGTGACAACACGTGGTCGAAAGTGATAGCAAATGGATTGGCGTCGATCGCTTCCAGCCGAACGTATTGTGCATTCAGCGGCTCGAACTTGTCGAACAATGACATCGCTCAATCCCCGCCTTTTAGATCGTGCAGCATCGTTACGAGGTCGCCGATCGTTTCGACTTCCGAAATCCGATCAAGCGGAACGGAAATGTCCAAGCACTCCTCGGTTTCCATCACAAAATCCATCACTGATACCGAGTCCAGGCCGAGGTCGCGCATGATGTTGGTGTTGTCGGAAAGTTCGACCGGCGCCGGCAGCAACGCGCGCAGCGTGGAGGTCACGATGGTTCGAATGTCATCTACGGACTCGTTCATTACCGTTTTTATCAGCCCAATTCGACACGAAGAGTGCCAGTCGAATTCCACGCCAGCCAGCTTGGAGACGATGTGATAATATGTAGTCCCCCGATTGTCCCAAACGATTTTGAATATTGGGATATTTCAATGCTGCCGCCATATCCGACGGCGCATAATGAGAAACCAGAGGGCGCATATTTAGTGGTGAATGCGTGGTCAATCGGGGTCGCGTGAGGGTGCGCGGTATCGCGGTTGCGGTCGACTGGGATAGTGCGGAGAAGATCGTGCCGCGATCGCTCGAGTCTAATTTCTATCGCGGCGACATCACCGATCTCGTCGTTCGCTATGCGCTCATACCCGCTGTGGGTACGCGCCGTCTGAGCGTTATCGGTTTGGACGGTGGCTTACAGCCGCAGGTATCCTTCGGCGGCAAGCTTCTGGTGTCCTTAACGGCGAGGTCTACAACCACGCTGAGCTGCGCGAGCAGTTGAAAGCGAAAGGCGTTCCCTTCCGCACTGTGTCCGATGCGGAGGCGTTGGCGAACGCCTTGCAGGTGTGGGGCGCCAAGGCCCTCTCCATGCTCAACGGCATGTTAGCGTTAAAAGGCTTTCGAGCGGCTTACTTTCCCGCCTTGGCTTTCGGGGCCGAACCATCGGCCAGATTGTAGTGTTTGCCGATGGGCTGGGTTTTGCCTTCCATGAATTTGATGAGCTCGGATTCCGGTGCGATGCAGATGGAAAGAATCCGGCAGGGCTTATCGCCGATCGCAATATAGGCATGGCCCATACTGCTGTCGAAATAGATCGAGTCGCCCTTTTTGAGATTGGTGGGCAGATACATGTCCGTGTAAAGGTCGAGCTCGCCCTCAAGAACATAAACAAACTCTTCGCCCGGATGGCGATTGAATTCTCCGAATTCTTCCAGGCTCTTCGCTGTCACATCGATGGTCATGGGGATGGAGTGCTTGTTGAGAAGTTCGTAGGCCAGATAGCGATACCGCCCGATATGCGTGTCGATCGTTTTTGCATCGTCGCTTCTTGTGATGGCGCGGCGGCCATTGGTATCGCTCCCCGCATATTGCGAACTGGGCGCCGCGAAGAGACCGGCCATATCCGCATCGAGTGCGACGCTGACACGCATGAGCTTATCGAGCGTCAACTCCATCTTGTCGTTTTCGACCTTGGAAAGACTCGAGACGGGAAGACCACTGCGCCGGCTCACTTCGGCCAGACTCCAGCCGCGCTCGAGCCGCAACGCTTTCAGCGCCGCGCCGGGTCTCACGATGGAAGGCGGCTTGGTTGTGTGGTCGGACATGGTATCCCCGTGCTGGCGTATTGAGCATATTCCTAACAAAATCGCGGCTATCACGAAAGCCGTGTCTACGGCCGTTGTCTTAACCGCATCCATGGCACCATGCGTTCGATGGCGGTTTCAATCTGCGGCGTCGAAACCGCGAAGCTGAAACGGACGAATTCGCGGCCATGCACGGGATCGAAATCGATGCCGGGGGCCGTGGCGACGCCGGCCTCTATCAGCATGTCCTTGCAGAACTTGAAGCTGTCGTCCGTCAGATGTCCGACATTCGCATAGAGATAGAATGCGCCGTCGGGCGGGGCGATGGCATTCAGCCCCAGGCGCGGAAGTGCGCCCAGGAGCAGCTGACGATTGCGCTCGTAGACAGCAACGTGGCCGTCCAGCTCGTCATGGGCATCCAGCGCCGCAAGTGCGGCGTGCTGGGAGAGGGATGGCGCGGTTAGAAACAGATTTCCCACGAACGCGCGAGCGCGATGCAGATGCTCCTTGGGCACCAGCAACCAGCCCAACCGCCAGCCCACCATGCTGAAATATTTAGAGAAGCTGTTGATTACAAACGCCGACGGATCGAATTCCAGAATGGAATGTGTCCGCTCGCCATAACTGAGCCCGTGATAGATCTCATCGGACACGATTTGGATATTCCGTGCCCGACATACATCCACGATCGCCTTCAATTCCTGCGGCGGGATGATCGTACCGGTGGGATTGGCCGGACTGGCGATGATGACGCCGGCGGGCGGTGGGTCCAGCACCTCCAGACTCGCCGCCGAAAGTTGAAAGCGTTCAGCTTCGCCACAGGCGATTTCCACCGGCACAAGATGAAACGCTTTCAGCGTGTTGCGGTAGGCGACATAGCCGGGCCGTGCCAGCGCCACGCGGTCGCCGGGCGAAAAGCGCGAGATGAGCGCCAGCACCAGCGCGGGCGATGCGCCGCATGTCAGGATGAACTGTTCGGGATCGGCGATGACGCCATAGCTGTCGGAATAGTGCCGCCCCAATCGCTGCTTTAACGGCACGCTCTCCCAATAGCCCATGGGGTCCGTATCGAGAATCCGGTGCGCGGTCTCGATCGCCGCGCGCGGTGCGCCGGTCGATGGCTGACCGAATTCCATATGAATGATGGAGCGACCTTCGGTTTGCAGCGTGTGCGCGAGGCGGCTGATGGCGATCGCATGAAACGGTTCGATGTCCGCCTTGAGCAACGAGCTACCGGCATGTTGGGCTGTGCGCGGAGAGATCCGTCGATCATTCATAAGGCCAATCACCTGCTATATTTTTCTCAGTAGAAATTAATGGCAGAAATGAAAATAGTTGCGCAATAGAAAAATGCGGGATACGGATCGTTAGGCTGTAAATGTAGGGGATTGAGCTTGAAGGGGCTGGTGGGCGCCGTTTTGGCGATTTGTTTTGTTGCCGGTTCAGCCTTGGCCCGGCCGGCGCCGGGCCCCTTGCCGGCAAGCCAATCCGCGAAGCCCGACGCCGCAACGCCCGCGACGTCCGCCGATCTCACCCGTGAAGACGTTGGAGCCTGGCTCGACGGATTTCTGCCTTACGCGCTTGAGCGCGCCGATATCGCGGGCGCTGTGGTGGTTGTCGTTAAAGATGGAAACATCTTGTTCAAGAAAGGCTACGGCTACGCCGACGTCGCCGCGAAACGCCCTGTCGATCCGGACCAGACACTGTTCCGCCCAGGCTCCATCTCCAAGCTGTTCACCTGGACTGCGGTGATGCAGCTCGTCGAGCAGCACCGGATTGATCTCGACCAGGACGTCAACATCTATCTCGATTTCAAAATTCCGCCTTTTGGCGGCAAGCCCGTGACGATGCGGCAATTGATGACGCATACGCCGGGCTTTGAGAATGCGCTTGAAGAAGTGATTGCGGTGAAGCCGACCTACCCGCGGCTTCGCGACTTTCTGAAGAACTGGATGCCGCCGAGAATTTTTCCGGCGGGGAAGGTGCCGGCCTATTCCAACTACGGCGCCGCGCTTGCCGGTTACATCGTGGAACGGATTTCCGGTGAGCCGTTCCCGCAATATATCGGACAGCACATATTCGCGCCGCTTGGCATGAATCATTCGACCTTCCTGCAGCCGCCACCCGCGGCGCTGGCGCCGTTGGTGTCACACGGATATCTGTCTGCGGCCGACGAGCCCGGCCCCTTCGAGATGCTGGGAGCAACGCCGGCCGGTGGGCTGTCCGCATCCGGTGCCGACATCGCCAAATTCATGATCGCGCATCTTCAGAACGGCGAATATGACGGCCATCGCATTCTTCAAGTCGCGACAGCGCAGGAGATGCATAGCACGCCTTACACAACCATTAGCCCGGCACTCAATCGCATGACGCTCGGATTCTTCCAGCTTGACCGCAACGGCCATCGCATCATCGGCCATGACGGCGACACGCGCTTCTTCCACAGCGCGGTGTCGCTGTTCCTGGACGAAAATGTCGGCCTGTTCATTTCGCTGAACAGCGCGGGGCGCAGCTCCGACACTTTCGATCTTCGCGAAAAACTGTTCGACGATTTCACCGACCGCTATTTCCCCGGTCCGACGTCGACCGGAAAAGTGCCATTGGCGATCGCAAAGGCGCACGCCGCCATGATGGTTGGCCAATATGACGGCTCGCGCCGCGAAGACACGACGTTCGCGTCTTTCGTGAACTTGCTCAGTCAGGTTGGCATCGGCGCGGACGAGTCCGGACGCCTCACCACGCCGATGACGGGGCTGAATGGCGAGCCCAAGACATACGAAGAGATCGCGCCATTCGTATGGCGCGACGTGGCTGGCAAAGGACTCATTGCCGCGAAAGTGGTGAACGGCAAAGTCGCGATGTGGGGCGACGAAGATCCGTCCGGTGCCTATACGCCGGTGCCCGAATGGCGCAATGCGGCGTGGCTGCTGCCGGCGCTGGAACTGTCGTTTCTCGTTCTGCTGCTGGCGACGATCACATGGCCCGTCGCCGCGCTGACCCGCCGCCGATATCGCGCGCCGCTTGCGCTTGAAGGCGCGCGCGCCCGCCGGTGGATACACGTCGCCGTCGCCGCGGACGTGTTGGTGATGGCAGGCTGGCTGACGCTGATCGTCGGCATGATGTCGACATTCTATTGGACCTGGGCGCCGTATTTCGTCAGTTCGGCGATGGAGAAATGGGTGCTGGTCCTGCACTTGTGCAGCATCATTGTGCTTCCTCTCGCAACTCTGATCGCATTTCGGAACGTGTGGGCCACATTCTCTGCGCAGGCGGGGCTGATGGCGAAGTTGTGGAGCGTGGTTCTCGCGGCAAGCTGCCTGATCGTTCTTTGGGTGGGTGTGGTTTTCCACTTCGTCGGTCTGGGCGTCTCGTTTTGAGATGACAAAGGGAAAAAAACGTAACCGGTTCATTCGATCTGCCTGCATCGGCGCGGTTTTCGCGGCAACAGTTTCGGCCGCGCAGGCGCGCAGCGACGCGCCCGTCTACCCGCCGTTCGGGCTGGACCTCACGGCGCGCGATGCGGCGACGAAGCCGGGCGATGACTTCTTCCAATATGCCAACGGCTCTTATCTTGCGCGGGCAGTGATCCCGGCCGATCAACCGATGATCACGCGCCGCTCGGACATGACCGATCGCATCGATGCGCATCTGCACAGGATTTTCGATGACGCGGCCAAGGACGTGCCGCTCGTTCCGCGCGATACGAAAGGGAAGGTGGGTGCGTTCTACGCCGCCTTCATGAACGAACCGGCCATCGCGGCGAAGGGCATTCACCCGATTGATGCAGAACTATCCGCGATCCGCCGCGCGCCGGATCGCGCCGCGCTTGCGGGCTTGATGGGGCGTTCGGCATTCGATTTTTATCCAAGTCCGTTTTTCATTGTTATCGACAGCGATCTGAAGGATACGAGCCGCTACGCGGTGTATCTGTGGCAATCGGGTCTGGGCCTGCCGGATCGCGATTACTATCTGAAACCCGATCTCGCGAAGCAGAAGGACGCTTACCGTCTCTATGCCGCCAATCTGTTGAAGCTTGCGGGATGGCCGAACGCCGCAAAGGCGGCGGCGGCTGTCGTGGAATTCGAAACACGCCTTGCCGATGCAAGCTGGACCAAGGTTCAGCAGCGCGATCCCACCACGCAATACAATCCGATGACGCCTGCGCAACTCGTGGCCTATGCGCCGGGCTTTTCCTGGCGCGATTTCCTGGCGGGTGCCCAGCTTTCCAAGAAGACTTCTCTCGTGGTTGCGCAGAAGAGCGCTTTCCCGAAATTCGCGCGCATCCTTGCCGCAACGCCGCTGGATACACTGAAAGCGTGGATGGTGTTTCGCGTTGTCGATGATGCTGCGCCTTATCTGCCGCACGCCTTTGTCAATGCGCGTTTCAAAATGCGGGATCATGCTCTTGCGGGCCAGTCCGAGCAGGTGCCGCGCTGGAAGCTTGGTCTTGCCGCCGTGGGTGGACAGGATTGCGATTATGTCCCGCATAGCTGTTTCGGCACGCTGCAATGGGCGGTGGGGCAGCTTTATGCCGCGCGTTATTTCCCGGTGGCGACGAAAGCCAAGATCGAAGCGCTGGTCGGCAATTTGAAAGCGGCCTTCCGCCACAGGATCGAAACGCTCGGCTGGATGAGCGCCAAGACAAAGTCCGAGGCGCTGGCGAAGCTCGACACCTATATCATCAAGGTCGGTTATCCGGATCGTCCGCGGGATTACAGTGGCGTCGTGATCCGCCGCGACGATCTGATGGGCGATGTGCGCGCGGCAGCGGCGGCGGATTGGTCATTTTATGTCAAGCGCAGCTATGGGCCGGTGGATCGCGATGACTGGCTGCTCACGCCGCAGGCCAACAACGCTTACAACGGTTCGCTGCGGGACATCGTGTTTCCCGCGGGCATTCTTCAGGCGCCGATCTTCGATGCGAATGCCGATCCGGCGATCAACTACGGCGCCGTGGGCGCGGTGATCGGCCATGAGATGACGCATGGCTTCGATGATGAAGGCCGGTCCATCGACTCAAAGGGTGCGCTACGCGATTGGTGGACACCCGCCGACGCCAAAGCCTTCAAGGCGCGCGCTGCGGTGCTGGGCGCACAATATGCGCAATATGAGCCGGTACCAGGAACGCACATCAATCCCGACCTGACGATGGGCGAGAATCTTGCCGATCTCGGCGGTATGTCGATTGCGCTCGACGCGTATCATGCCTCGCTGAAGGGCAAGCCTGCGCCGGTGTTGAACGGCCTTACCGGCGATCAGCGCTTCTTCCTTGCTTGGGCGCAAGGCTGGGCCGGTAAAGCCAAACCCGAAGCCATCAAACAACTCACCGCCAGCGACCCGCACAGCTGGCGCAAATTCCGCGTCAACGGCGTCGTCCGCAACATCGATGGCTGGTACGCGGCCTTCGGCGTGAAGCCGGGCGAAGTGCTGTACCTCGCGCCGGAAAAGCGCGCGCGCCTTTGGTGAGGCACGCCTCTTGGGCTGGTGCCCCAGCGCCACACGTCTCAGAAAGTGAGCGCATCTTTAGAAAATTATTGTCACTGCAGAAATATATGTCATATTAGAAAAACGATATACGAGGGTTGGGGGACGGATATGCCTTTGTTCGAATTGAGAATATTGCGCGCGGGACTCATGGCTGGCGCGACCATCGCCGCGCTGGGCGATCCGTCCGCTTTTGGCCAGACCGCGCCGGACACGTCCTCCGCCAAAAGCACAGGCGGGATCGAAGAAGTCATCGTGACCGCTGAAAAGCGGCCCGAGGCGGTTCGAAAGATCTCGGGCTCCGTGTCTGCGGTGACGGGCGCACAGCTTGAAGCGCTCGGCGCGCAGGATATGTCCGATTACCTGACCCGCACGCCCGGCGTCGTTTTCAATGCGCAGACGCCCGGCGACTCGACCGTGGTGCTTCGCGGCATTTCCACCACGACCGGCATCGACCAGGGGCAGGGCACCACCGGCTACTTCATCGATGACGTGCCGCTGACCGATCCGTCCTATTCGATCGCAACGCCCGACATCGACACGTTCGACGTGGACAACGTCGTCGTCCTGCGCGGCCCGCAAGGGACACTGTTCGGATCTTCCTCGCTTGGCGGTGCGGTGAACTATCAAGCGGCAAAGCCGGAGCTCGACGATTTCGGGATGCATCTGCAAGGGAGCATCGAAAGCACCGCGCATGGCGATATCGGCGGCTCGGGCAAGGTGATGGTCAATGTCCCGATCGTGACGGACACGTTCGCCGTGCGCGGCGTCTATGTGTATCGCGATATTGCCGGCTTCATCGACAATATCGGGACCGGACAGAAAGATGCGAACCGCACGCTGATCCGCGGCGGGCGTATCGAAGCGACATGGAAGCCGGGGCCGAACACGACCATCAACTATCTGTTCCTCGACCAGACGGAAAACACGCGCGATCTTGGCTATACCGAGCCGACGCTCGCGGGGCGCTATGCGAAGACCACGCTGATCCCCGAAACCGCGAATTTCGGCACCAAGATTCACAATCTGCGGCTCGATCAGGATTTCGGTTTCGCCACGCTGACAGCGACAGCGACGTATCATCAGAAAACGCAGGATACGCTTCAGGACCAAACCGCTGTGTTCGGCGGCTTCTTCCCTGGCGCGTCGCTCGTGACGGTCGGGCAACCCGCGAAGAGTACGGGGACAACCTACGAAGTGCGCCTCGCATCGCCCAGCGGAGACCGCTTCGAGTATGTGGTGGGCCTTTACTACGACAACACGAAAGAAAAGGTGACGAATATCGGTGCAGGCACCGGCATCGCGAACTCTATCGAGGCGGTGTACGGTCCCATCTTCGGCGCCGGCATAGGTGCCATTGCGGCACCGAACGACGTATGGCTCGATGCCTACATCCCAGCCGAAGGTCGTGAAGAAGCGGCTTTCGGTGAATTTACCTATCATTTCAGCGACGAATGGAAGGCAACGCTCGGCGGCCGCCTGTTCGACGAAAGGCTTAACAGCGAAACGAAAGCCAGCGGCTTCTACGTTCTAGCGACCGGCGGTGGCGGGCTTTCGACCGATACGTTCGGAAAGCAGAAGGCCAGCGGCTTCAATCCCAAGGGTTCTATCACCTGGACCCCAAGCGACGATTTCATGGCCTATGGTCTTGTGTCGAAGGGATATCGGTTCGGCGGCCCCAACGTCACGCCGTCGACCCCGGCGGATCCCGTGCCGGCGTCATACACCAGTGACTCTCTGATCAATTATGAGCTGGGCATGCGTTCCAATCTGCTGGACAACCGGCTGCAGTTGGACGCAACGGCTTTCTATATCGATTGGAGCAACATCCAGGTCCATCTGCTCACATCGACCAACCTCAACTATGCCACGAATGGCGGCAGGGCGCGCAGCTATGGACTCGAGTCGACGGCGACCTATTTCGCCACCGACGATCTGACGCTTTCGACCAATGTGACCTATCTGAACGCCGCGCTCGTCGATGCCTTCAATCCGGGCGGCGGTCAGCCGATCGTACCGGGCGGATCGACGCTTCCCGGCGCGTCGAAATGGCAGGTGTCCAATACGGTCTCCTACCAATGGTCAGACAATGAATGGCATCCGTCGTTCGTACTGTCGCATCGCTATATCTCGAAAGCGCCCGGCACGTTTCTCACCGGCATCCCGCAGGGCGGATACAACCTGTTCGATGCTCGCGTCGGTGTCGAATTCGGGAACTATGCGGTCACGGCGTATGTCGCGAATATCGGCGACACGCGCGGCATAACGGGCGGACAGACGGGACCGCTGGAGCAATATCTGGTGCGTCCGCGCACGATCGGCCTAACCTTCGACTACAAAATGTAAACGACGGCCGCTTTACGGCTCGCGAAATGGAGTGATTGATGCGTTCCCTTGCCAAGCTCTCTGTCGCGAGCCTGCTCTTGATGGTGATGCCGGCAGCAGCTTCTGCAGCGCCGGCGGTGAAAGCCGGTGCGCCATCCGCGCGCGCGGCGATTGCGGCCGCGCAAGCTATTCCCGCCGGTGGAATTCAGGAACTGAAAACGATCGAAATCGGCGGCATCAAGCAGTGGATCAGCGTGCGCGGCCGAAATCCCGCCAATCCGATCCTGCTGTTCATTCACGGTGGGCCGGGGTCACCCATGATGCCCGAAAGCTGGGCATGGCAGCGGCCATGGGAGGATTACTTCACGGTTGTGCAATGGGATCAGCGCGGCGCGGGAAAGACATTCTCCGCCGCCAAGCGCAAGCCCGACCCTGCGATGACGATCGATCGCATGCAGGCCGACGCGGAAGAGGTGATCGCATATCTGGAACACACTTATAAAAAGAAGAAGATATTTCTGATGGGTCATTCCTGGGGCAGCGTTCTGGGATTGAAAGTGGCGGCGCATCGTCCCGATCTTCTCTATGCCTATATCGGCGTGGGGCAGATGGTGGACGGGCTTCGCAACGAACAAGTCGGCTACGCGCAAACGCTCGCGCAGGCGGAAAAGCTCGGCAATCAACAGGCCATCAAAGAACTGAAGGCGATTGCGCCTTATCCCAACACCAGCGGGCCGATGTCGCTCGCGAAAGTCATGACGGAGCGCAAATGGGACGTCGCGCTGGGCGGCATGGTGTACGGAAAGAGCCATGACGACGCCGATCTGATTCGCGCGGCGAGCCCGGACTACACGGATTATGACGTCGCTTCCGCACAAACCGGCGAGTTGCTTTCCGTGCAAACCCTTCTGCCGGCGGTCGCGGGCGTAAACTTCGACGATGTCCGCCAGTTCCAATGTCCGATATTCATCTTCGCGGGCGCGGACGACCGCACAACGCCGGAAAGCGTTGCGAAGGATTATTTCGACACCATCCAGGCGCCGCAAAAAAAGTTTTTCAAGATCGAGCGCGCGGCGCACTATGTCGTCAGTGAAGCGCCGGGCGAGGTTCTGGTGGATTTGGTTCGTGACGTGCGCCCGCTTTCGCAAGGCGCTTCCGCGCCGTAGTCTCCGTCGCGGCCCAGAATAAGGCACCCCAATGAACGGCGCGGAGAGCCTGGTACGGACACTGGTTGGTTCGGGCGTGGAAGTCTGCTTTTCCAATCCCGGCACATCGGAAATGCATTTCGTCGCCGCGCTCGACAAAGTCGATGGGATGCGCGCGGTGCTCGCGTTGTTCGAGGGCGTGGCGACGGGCGCGGCGGACGGCTATGGCCGCATCGCGGGAAAGCCCGCAGCGACATTGCTGCATCTGGGCCCCGGCCTCGCCAACGGCCTCGCCAATCTGCACAACGCGCGGCGGGCTTCGACACCGATCGTCAACATAGTCGGCGATCACGCCACCTATCACGCGCAATATGATGCACCCTTGACCTCAGACCTTGTGGGGTTCGCGCGTCCGGTGTCGGGCTGGATACACAGCAGCGTTTCGGCGGGCGCGGTTGCGAGCGATGCCGCGCGTGCGGTGCAGGCGGCGCGGAATGCGCCCGGCCAGATCGCGACTCTTGTTCTACCGGCAGATACGGCCTGGAATGAAGCGGAGGGCGCCGCGCCCGCGCTTCCGGTCCTGGGTCCGGCTCCCGTCTCTTCGCGCGCGATCGATGACGTCGCGCAGGCGCTTCGGAACGGCAAACGCACGGCCATTCTCATCCGCGATGCCGGCGCTTTGACGCATGAAGGGCTGGAAAGCGCGGGACGCATCGCGGCGAAATCGAATGCGCGTATTCTGTGCGACACCTTCACGCCAAAGATCAGGCGCGGCGCCGGTGTGGTGGCGCTGGAGCGGATTCCCTATTTCGCCGAACAGATCGTCGAGTTTCTCAAGGATGTCGAGCAACTCGTGCTTGTCGGCGCCAAACCGCCGGTGACATTCTTTGCTTATCCCGGCAAGCCGTCCTGGTGCACGCCCGAAGGCGCGAAAATCCTGTATCTGTCGCATCCGCATGAAGATGGCCGCGCCGCGCTCGCCGCCGTGGCGGACGCGATCCAGGCACCAAAGGATGGCGTGCCCCATGCGGCGCTCAAACGGCCGGATGTCCCGAATGAAGCGTTCAATGCTTTCAGTGTCGGCCAGATCATCGCGCGCTTTCTGCCCGAAGGCGCGATCATTTCAGACGAAGCTGCCACATCCGGCGCGGGCGCGGCGATATTCACGGCCAATGCACCTCAGCACGATCATATGTCTCTGACAGGTGGCGCGATCGGGCAGGGCGTTCCATTGGCGACAGGCGCCGCCATTGCCGCACCGGGCCGAAAGGTTCTGGCACTGCAGGGTGATGGCGGCGCGATGTACACGCTTCAGGCACTGTGGACGCAGGCGCGCGAAAAGCTGGATGTGACGACGGTGATTTTCGCGAACCGTTCTTATGCCATCCTCAATATCGAGCTTGCGCGGGTGGGAGCGGGAAATCCGGGACCGAAGACTCTCTCGATGCTCGATCTTCACAACCCAGAACTGAACTGGGTATCGCTCGCGAACGGAATGGGCGTCGAAGCCAGCCGCGCGGCGTCGAACGAGGAATTTGCGACGCAGTTCGAAAGCGCGATGCGTGCGCGAGGGCCGAGATTGATTGAAGGGATGCTCTAGAAGCCGGTATCCATAGCCGCTTCAGCTGGCTTGCGTCCCAACAAGCGAAAGCGTGTGACGCGCGATCACGAGATCTTCGTCGGTGCCAACCACCCAGGCGGACACCTTGCTTCGGGAAATGCATGGGCCGCCCGCGACGTTGGCTTCTTCATCCAGTTCCACACCCAACCATGCAGCGTCCTTGCAGATGCACCGCCGGATTTCGGCGGCATGTTCGCCAATGCCGCCGGTGAAGACGAGCGCGTCCAATCCACCCAGCGCCGCGGCCAGAGAGCCTATTTCCCGCGAGATTCGATACACGAAAAGATCGATGGCGGCCCTGGCGTTCCCGGCGTCGCTTGCCAACAGCGTGTGCATGTCGTCGCTGATCCCGGAAACGCCCAGAAGACCGGAGCGATTGTAGAGGAGATCGCTGACGGCGTCGGCAGACATCTTCTCGTGCTGAAGCAGATACAGGATCACGCCCGGATCGATCGCGCCGCTCCTGCGGCTCATCATCAGGCCGTCGAGCGTGGAGAAGCCCATGGTGGTCGCCACGCTTTTGCGTCCTCGCATCGCGCACAAGCTTGCACCGCTTCCCAGATGCGCGATCACGATCCGGCGCTCCGCGGCCTCGGGTCCGAGGATTTGCGGCAGCACGCTTGCGATGAATTCGTAAGAGAGGCCGTGAAAGCCGTACCGCCGAATTCCTTTATCCGTAAGGTCGCGTGGCAGCGCGATCGCTCTCGCGACGGAAGACTGCGTATGATGAAACGCGGTGTCGAAACAGGCGACCTGCGGCAGGTTGCGGTCCAGATTTGCGACCGCTTCGACGCCGGACAAGCCATGCGGCTGATGAAGCGGCGCAAGCGGGATGAGATCTTGCAGATCGCGCATGACGCGAGGATCGATCACAACCGGTTCCGTGTAGCGCGCGCCGCCATGCACGATGCGGTGACCGGCCGCGCGCAATTTTTCTTTTCCGAATTGCGTTTCGAACCAGGAAAGCAGTGTTTTCAAGCCGTCCTCATGCGTCGCCGCCGAGGTCAAAGGCTCATCGATCAGCACAGCGCCTTTCGAATCCCTGGCGGTGAAGCGTGCCGCGTCGCCCAGGCCTTCGATTGCGCCTTCGCACATTCGGGCCAATTCCGACTCTACCGAGAACAGCGAGAACTTGATGCTGGACGATCCGGCGTTCAGCGCGAGGATCACTGCGGCGGACTTTCCCTGTGCCGGGCGAGCAGAAGCGCCACGGCACAGGAGCTCAGCCGCGCCAATGTCTTGTCGGCGCGGCTTGTCAGAATGATCGGAACGCGCGCGCCCAGCACGATTCCCGCCAGATCGGCGTCGGCAAGATATTCGAGCTGTTTGGCGAGCATGTTACCAGCTTCGATATCGGGCACGATGAAGATGTCAGCCTCACCCGCGACAGGCGACACGATGCCCTTGGTCCGTGCGGCTTCCGGGGAGACGGCGTTATCGAAGGCGAGCGGTCCATCCAGCACCCCGCCGGTGATCTGGCCGCGGTCGGCCATCTTGCACAACGCCGCTGCATCGATCGTCGATTTGATCTTTTCGGTGACCGTCTCAACGGCAGACAGGATCGCGACTTTCGGCAAATTCAGACCCAGCACATGCGCCAGATCGATCGCGTTCTGAACGATGTCGCGTTTGTCGTCGAGCGTGGGATAGATGTTGACCGCCGCGTCGCTGAGATAAAGAGGCCTGGGATAGAGTGGCGCATCGATCAGGAAGACGTGACTCATGCGCCGCGCGGTGCGCATGAACGGCTCGACGAGGACGGCATGCATCAGCTCATCCGTGTGAAGGCTGCCTTTCATTATCGCCTCGACCGCGCCGGCCTTGACCAATTCGACGGCTTTCTGCGCCGCGGCATGGCTGTGTTCTGTGTTCACCAGTTCGAACGGCGCAAGATCGATGTTGGACGCCGCGCCGGCGGCGCGGATTTTGCCCTCCGGTCCGATCAGCACCGGCACGATCAGCTTCGCCTTCGCCGCTTCAACGGCGCCCGTGATGGAGACCTCGTCCACGGGATGGACGACGGCCGTCCGGATCGCTTCCAGCCCTTCGGCCCGTTTCAGAAGCCGCTTGTAGTGGGCGCCTTTCTGCGGGTGCTCCATCGTCGCGCCTTTCGACCGTCTCGTTCGAGACGACATTCGCACGCGAGAGAAGGCGAGGCCAAGACAGAATGCGCAGGCTGGAGGGTGATATCCTTCGGACCCACGCATCGCGCTATGCAGCAATTGCAAAAATCAGTCGCCGGAATTCTGTGGAGGCGCCGCAGGCACGGGCTCCCAATTGCGGCAGCTCTTCACGTAGGGATAGTACCCCTCCGGATTGCTGCAGTGATACCAATAGGGCGTGCCGCCCGGTCCTGTTGAATCCGGCGGCGGGACGTTTCCATCCGGCGGCGGAGGACCGGCGTCGGAATAATCGTCATCGGCATCCGGATAGTCATAAGCGCCGTAACCGCCGTCCCAATAGGGACTGCCATAGTAGTAAGCGCCGAGTCCAAGACCGAGGCCGAGCCCCAAACCATAACCATAATAACCGTGACCGCGGTGGTAACCGCCGTCACCGTGATAACCGCCATGTCCATGACCGCCAGAATGACCACCGTGGCCACCGCCGGAGAGGCTGAAGCCGCTGTGACCACCGCCGCCGCCGTGACCGGGCGCGGCCTGCGCCGCACCGGCAAATGCCGAAACCGATAATCCGATTGCCAATGCTATGGCGCTGACCTTCTGCATGACCGCCTCACTCGCGGATGGAATACCCGCCACAGGCAGCTATGCAGGCATTGCGGCGTCTTCAATGTGGACATTTGTCCAAGGCCCCAAACGCGACATCTCGCGACACAAATCGATTCCACAGTGATTTACCGAGTATTCTTCGCGGGGTCGGTTTGTCCCGGCGTGGTCCGCGCGCTAGCGTGCGCGCGGCTGGCATTGGCTACGGGGCTTTCATGCGATTTCTGAAATACGGCGCGCTGGCGCTGGTGGTGCTCATTGTCGTCGGGCTTGGCGCGGTGATCGCCATCGACCGGTTGAACCAGCCGCCGGAAGCCGATCCGCAGCAGTTCATTGCCGCGGCTGCCCAATACCATGCGCGTATCGTGCGCGACAATTTCGGCGTGCCGCATGTCTTTGGACATCGCGACGCCGATGTCGCCTTCGGGCTGGGTTTCGCGCATAGCGAGGACGATTTCGGAACGATCCAGGACGTCGTGCTGGCGACGCGCGGCACGCTGGCCGCGGTGAAGGGTATCGACGCTGCCAAGACCGACTATCTCGTGCATCTCATGCGGGTGTGGGAAACGGTGAACGCTGGATATGCGAAGCTGCCCGCCGATGTGCGCAAGGTGTGCGAGGCCTATGCGGCGGGCGTGAGCTACTACGCGGCGCTGCATCCCGAACAGCGCATGCCGGGCGTTCTGCCGCTCACTGGCAAGGATGTGGTGGCCGGTTTTGTGTTCAAGACGCCCTTCTTCTATGGCCTCGACAACACGCTGAAACATGTTCTGGCACCCGCCGCCGACACGGGAAAACTTCCGCAAGGGTCCAATGGCATATCGGTCGCGCCATCGCGTTCTTCCGATGGCGCGACGCGGCTGCTGGTCAATTCGCATCAGCCTTATGCGGGGCCGGTGTCGTGGTACGAGGCGGTGCTGCAGAGCGACGAAGGCTGGCACGTTGCCGGCGGCTTCTTCCCCGGCTCGCCTTTCATGCTGCACGGGCACAATGAGCATCTGGGCTGGGCGAACACGGTGGACAGTCCCGACCTTGCGGACGTTTATCGCCTGACGATCAATCCCGACAACGAGAACCAGTACCGGCTCGACGGCAAGTGGCGCGATTTCCAGAAAGAAGACGTGGCGCTGCGCGTGAAGCTGTTCGGCCCGCTGATCTGGACGGTGCATCGCGATGCGTTCTTCTCTGCACAAGGCCCGGTGCTGAAAACCGATCACGGCGTCTTCGCCATCCGTTATGCCGGCATGAACGAAACACGGCAGGTGAACCAGTACTATCACCTCGACAAGGCCAGGAGCCGCGAGGAATGGCTGGCGGCGATGCGCATGCAGGCGCTGCCGTCGATCAATTACATCTATGCCGATGAGAAGGGGAATATCGGTTACGTCTATAACGGCCAGTTTCCGGTGCGAAAGCCGGGCTTCGACTGGAAGGGCATATTGCCGGGCGATCGCTCCGACCTGATCTGGCACGCTTATGTACCGTTCGACAAAATCCCGCAGCTGTGGAATCCGAAGTCCGGATTCGTGTTCAATTCCAACAACACGCCGTTCCAGGCGACGGCGCCGGAAGACGATCTGAAACCATCGCAGTTTCCGGACTGGATGGGCATCCAGACCAACATGACCAACCGCGCCTATCGCGCGCTGGAAACCTTCGGCGCCGATCCGCACATCAGTGCGGCGAAATTCCGCGAGTACAAATTCGATCTGTCCTACAGCGCGAAGTCCGATCTGGCGAAAGAGATCGCGGAGATCGAAGCGGTCAATCCCGGCAGCGACGCCGATCTGAAACAGGCGCAGGCGATCCTGAAAAACTGGAACCGCAAGACGGACATCCACACTCGCGGCGCGGCGCTGGCGGTTCTGATGGGCGTGCGCGTGGCGCCGGAAGACGAGGGCGGCCCGCGCAAGATGCAACCGCTGCCCGCGCTGCGCGAAGCGATCACGGTGCTGAAGGATCATTTCGGCCGGCTCGATCCGGAATGGGGGCAGGTGAACCGCTTCCGTCGCGGCAAATACGATCTGCCTGTCGATGGCGGGCCGGATGTCTATCGCGCCGTCTATGGCGTGCCGCAAGATGACGGGACGCTGACAGCCGTGGACGGCGATACCTTCATCATGTTTGTGACCTGGGACAAAAATGGGAAGCTCTCATCGCAGAGCATCCACCAGTTTGGCTCCGCCACGCTGGACAAGACGTCCAAGCATTATGACGATCAGGTGCCGATGTTCGTAGCGATGAAGACCAAACCGGTGCTGTTCACGCGCGACGAACTCAAGGGTCACATCGAAGCCGATTACAAACCCGGCCAGCCGCATTAGGGAGAACACCATGCCCATTTCCAAACTCTTCGACATTTCCGGCAAGACTGCGCTCGTCACGGGCGGATCGCGCGGCATCGGCTTGATGATCGCGCGTGGCTTCGTGGAAGCAGGCGTGAAGGTCTACATCTCCTCGCGCAACGCCCGGGCCTGCGCCGAAGCGGCGGAAGAACTCAGCAAGATCGGCACCTGTATCGCGCTGCCGCACGATCTGGGGACCACCGCCGAAGTGAAGAAGCTCGCGGAAGATGTGAAGTCGCGCGAAAAGAAGCTCGACTTTCTCATCAACAACGCCGGCGCGGCATGGGCCGAGCCGTTCGAGACCTATTCGGAAGCCGGATGGGACAAGCTGATGAATGTGAACCTCAAAGCCGTGTTCCTGCTTTCGCAGGCGTTGCTGCCGCTTCTGCGCGCCGCGGGCACGAAGGAAGATCCGGCGCGTGTTGTGAACATCGGCTCCATCGACGGCATTCTCGCGCCGTCGCTCGAAACCTACGCCTATTCCGCCAGCAAGGCGGCAGTGCATCACCTGACGCGCAACATGGCCAAGCATCTGGCGAGGGACCACATCAATGTGAACGCCATCGCGCCGGGCCCGTTCGAGACCAAGATGCTGGCGCCGGT